>JACMJO010000149.1 GCA_014380605.1 Fimbriimonadaceae bacterium
AATGAAGGCTATTTCACTCGTGCGGAGGGTTCCACCTGGGAACCTGAACCCGGTGACTTCTGGTGCGAGTTCGTGCTTGCGACGGCCGTGGAAAAAGACATCATCGCCGAGCGGACACTCTACCTACGAGGTGTGGCTACGGAGTTTTCTGGCGAGTTTGATGGCTGGGCCTGTCATGTGACCAGCTAGGTGCGATGAGTACTAGCAAGTCTACTGGGACATCGCGAGGTTGATTAGATCCCGACTTGGCTTGAAGGTCACGTCTTCGCGGACGGCTTCTACTACTTCGACCGGCACGTTCGACTGGCCTTCTAGGAGTCGGCCGATGATGTCTTCTACCAGGGTCTCGGGGGTGGATGCGCCGGAGGTGATGCCGACTACCGGATAGTCCGTTCGCCATTCGGGCTTGATCTGCTCGGGCGAAATGATCAGGTGGGCTTCGGCGCCCAGGGTTTCGGCGACCTCTCGGAGGCGGTTTGAGTTAGAGGAAGTTGTCGATCCGACTACCAGCACCAAATTGCAGCGTGGGGCCATTTGGCGAATCGCGGCTTGGCGGTTGGTGGTGGCATAGCAGATATCTTCTTTCGGCGGTGTTTGAAGGTGGGGGAATCTCCGCTTGAGCACGTCCATTGTGGCGCGGACTTCATCAACACTGAGGGTGGTTTGGGTGAGGACGGCCAGCCGCTCGTAATGGGGAATCTCTAGCCTCTCTGCATCCTCGGGGGTCTCCACCAAGACCATCCGATCCGGCGCCTCGCCCATGGTTCCCTCGGCTTCCACGTGTCCCTCATGGCCGATGTAGATCATGAAGAAGTCTTTCTTGGCGAAGTGCTTGGCCTCGTTGTGCACCTTAGTCACGAGCGGACAGGTGGCATCGATGATGGTCAGATTTCGCTCTCTGGATTCCTGCCGCACCAGGGGCGAGACGCCGTGGGCTGAGTAAACGACCACCGAGCCGTTGGGAATGTCGGAGATATCCTCGACAAAAACAACGCCGCGCTCTTCAAAGGATCGGACAACCCATTCGTTGTGAACGATCGCATGCCGCACGTAGATCGGCGCGCCATGGATCTTCAGGGCCAGATCCACCACCTCAATCGCATACGCGACCCCCGCGCAGAATCCACGCGGCGCGGCAAGCAAGATTTGCTTCACGGCTTATTTTACTGTAAGGGGGAAGGGAGTAAGGGGTGAAGCGGCATTGCGGCTTTTGCGGGGTCTTGCGGTTGGCGCGTCGGCACGATCATCCGACGGTTACGGGTTGCGGCGTTAGGGCTTTGCGGCATAACGGCGTCTTAGGGCTGGGCGTCGGCACTGCTGTAAGGGGTAAGGAGTAAAGGGTAAGGCGTCCCAGCTTCGCGCGCAGGTTTGGGGACATTGGCATGTCGAGTTAGGCGTTTTTGTGCGGGTGCAAGATTGATCGAACGGTTACCCGTTCGGCTACACGCTTCGCGTCGGCTGGCAAGGTCTCTTCGCGGGAAATGGAGGAAGGGGAGCCTTTGCCGCAGTATTCTGTTCTTATGGATCATGCGGCGTTGAACAAGATGCTGGAGGCGAGAGTGAAGGACTTGGCGGGTCGCCGGATTCCCCGCAGCCAGGCTGACCATCAGAAGGAGTTGGAAGCCCAGCGAGTGCAGCTTGCCAAGTCATTGGGCCTGTTCCCTGCTCCGCCCAAGACCGATTTGAAAGCCCAGGTGACGGGGATTGTCCAGCGCGATGGCTACCGCATCGAAAAGCTGCGCTATGAGTCTCGGCCGGGGTTCATGGTTACGGCTCATCTTTATCTTCCGGCCAAGGCGGGTAAGCATCCGCTTGTTCTCAGTCCCCATGGGCACTGGGAGTTCAAGAAGTGCACGCCGGTGGTTCAGGCTCGGGGGATTGGGTTGGCGCTTTTGGGCTTTGCCTGCCTGATCGTGGATTCGCCGGGGTTCAGCTGGGATAACAACGATCAGAACGAGCGCAAGGGACAAGGCACGCACGACGACCCTTGGCTTTCGATGGGTGCGCCCGTCCAGGGTCTTTATGTTTGGGATCTGGTTCGGGGTTTGGACTACTGCGAAACCCGGCCCGAGATCGATGCCACCAAGGTTGGAATCACGGGCGCAAGTGGGGGCGGAACGGCGACTATGCTAGCGTTTGGTTTTGAGGAGCGCATTCAAGCCGCAGTTCCGGTTTGCGGCGCGACCAGCATGGAGGTGATGCCTCACAATGGCTGCTTCTGCAACCACCAGGCGGGCCTTATGGAGATCGGCGATCGGTCGGATTTGCTGGGCATGCGAGCACCTGCGCCTGTGTGCTTCATTGGAGCCTCTAACGATGGCGAGTTTCCGAAGGAAGGGCATGAGAAGTCGTATGAGAAGCTGCGGGCCATTTACTCGAAGTACAAGGCCGAGGAGAAGGTTCGGCTGGAGATTGTGGAGGGTGGGCACGACTACAACCGCCGGATGCGCGAGGCGATGTATGCCTTCTTCTCCGAGCATCTGAAGGGCGAGCCGCGTCGGGGCCACATCCCCGAACCCAGACCTCTTACCGACGGCGGCAATAACACATTCGAAGCCGGAACGGAGAAGCACGACAACCCGGAGTTGATGGTAACCACGCCGGATCAGCGTCAAACCAAAACGTTTCGGGACATCTTGGAGCAGAACCTGGCTGAGCCGTATCCGAGCGACTTTGAGGCGGGTAAGCGACTAGCTCCGTGGGGCAAATATGGCCCACTGGAGTTGAAAATCGCCTCTCCGGATCTGATCCTGCAGATCCTGATCAATCTCGTGCGTAATGCGCAGGACGCGATGGAACCGGACGGGGGGCACCTGCTGATCCGGACCTCGGAAATCGGAGAATGGGATGGGAAGGACTATTCGCAGGCG
>JACMJO010000150.1 GCA_014380605.1 Fimbriimonadaceae bacterium
GAGGGCTTGGGTGGAGTTCGCCAAGGGCTGATCAACCCCTTTGATCCCAAGATTGGTCGCGCCGGTAGTCAGGAGACCCCAACTTGGGTTGAGCATGAACTGCCAGATGATGGCGACGATCACGAGGCTGATCACCTGCGGAAACAGGTAAAGGCC
Source organism: Fimbriimonadaceae bacterium (assembly GCA_014380605.1). Taxonomy (GTDB): domain Bacteria; phylum Armatimonadota; class Fimbriimonadia; order Fimbriimonadales; family Fimbriimonadaceae; genus 55-13. Next base: position 157 of record JACMJO010000150.1, read on the forward strand.
GCGGAGAGCTCGCACGCCCGGTTTGTTGGACTGCATGCCATGTGCAAGCAGGATGGCGAGGACGACGATCGCAAATCCGCCCACAACTAAGATCCAGAGGTTGTTGCTCAGGGCTTTGTGGAAGGCCTCATCCTTCGCCAACTCCTTGAAGTTGTCGACGCCGACAAACGTCTTTTGGGTTGACACGCCCTTCCATCGGAACATCGACAGGTAGAAGGCCTGGGCCAGGGGCCAGACGACGAAGACGCCGTAAAGCAGGACGGCGGGCGAAAGGAACGCAATGATGAATGCCGTCCGCCCTCGCTTTGCCATTGGCTTGATTATGCCAAGGCTATGCTAAAGGTCGCCTAAATGATTCTCAATTCTTCACGATTAGCCGCGCATATCCGCGCCGCCATCGACCGTGATGGTACTGCCGGTGATGAAAGCACTTAGGTCTGAAAGCAGGTAGCAGGTAGCCCCAGCAACATCATCGGGCAAGCCGATCCGGCCCAGCGGAACGTTACGGGCGACGCTTTCACGGCCAAGTTCGTCTAGGCTGGGAGCGGCCATATCGGTTTCGGTCCAAGCTGGGGCTATGCAGTTGACTCGAATCCGATTCGGCGCCAGTTCGAGGGCCATCGATCGCATGAACATGATCTGAGCCGCCTTTGAAGTTGAGTACGCGGAGTACACGGCCGAGCCGCGCTGGCCAGCGGTCGAGGTGTAGATGACGATGCTTCCACCCGTCGCCCGCATGTGTCTCGCGACGGCTTGGACCGCGAGGAACGTTCCCCGAACATTGATCGCCATCGTCCGATCCCAGAACTCAGCCGTCATCTCGTCAATTGGACAGCCTTCGAAGATTCCCGCTGAAACGACTAAACCGCTGAGCGGCCCTAGTTGATGAACCGACTCTTCGACGGCTTGCTTAATGAACACCGGGTCAGAGATTTCGGATTGTATTGCAATGGCTTTGCCGCCCACCTCCTGCACCTCCGCAACAACTCTATCCGCCGCATCTCGGTTGGATTGGTAGGTCAGGCTTACGGCGGCTCCGGCTTCAGCGGCCATTCTTGCGGCGGCAGCCCCGATTCCTCGGCTTCCACCTGCGATGAAGATGTGTTTTCCGGTGAGGTCTAGGAGGTTTCTAGTCATACGCTCCTTGCCGATGGTTGCCGAGCAGCCTTAACTGTCGCGGATTCGCCGCTGCCAACACATCCGGATTGAATTGCCAAGTAATGTAGGGCGAGAACTGTTGAGCGACCCAGCGGTGGGAGTAGTGAACTTGAAGCAGATAGCGGGTTTGATCCGCAGTCGCATTCAAGCTACCGGTATGCCAGATCTCGCTTCGGAAGAATAGAACATCGCCCGCCTTGCAGATCACGGGCTCCAGGCCTCTGCCTTCCCACTTCGGATCAGGGTCTTTGCCCCAATCCAGGGCCCGACCCGACTTGTGGCTTCCCGGTATCACATACGTGGGGCACAGGTCCTCCGAGATATCGCTGAGATAGAAGTGGGCGGTGCAAAGGTAGATTGGCAGGCGAACCTTGGGCGCGACCTCCTCAGGAAGCTCGATGAAGGTGCGGTCCGTGTGAGGTTGCCAGCCGTTATGGCCAGGGTGACTGCGCCACGCGGTTTCGCCAATGATGTGGCACTCACTTCCCATCGTCGCTTCCGCAAGATCAATGACTCCCGGCTTATCGAGATACTGGAGCCAATATGGATCGCGGTTGAAGACGCACTTGTAGTGGTCGGTCTTTCCTTCGCTGTCAAAGCCAAACGGCTTCAGTTCGTCGATCTTGCGTCGGGCGGCTTCGACCTCGTCAACGGTCATAACATTGGGAATCAGGGCGAAGCCATCCTCATGGATCGCTTCCGCCATGGCATCGACCTCGTCGATGCGGAAAGTTCTTTGTCGATAGGCGAGTTCTTGGCTAGGGCTCATAGCGTTTTCTTCAGCGAAAGTTTTGTGGCCAAGCTTCCACGCCTGAACCGCGTGTAATTTACCGCGCCTAACTCCGTTAATCGTGTTGGAAATCGCGGAGAGTGTGAGCCTGGGATAAGAATTACCAATTTTCAAGCCGAGTTGCTACTTTGAACTGGCAAGGGCCCGGGTTCGTGGCCGGGCCGTTGGTTTGCCGTCTATGCGATTGGCGCGTAGAGGTGGGTGACGAGCTCGTCAGGCGGGGTGCTGTCGTGATCGCTTACGTAGACTTCGAAGCAGGCGCCATCTCGAAGTGTGTAGCCACCTTCCGCAATTTGCTTACCATAGAACTGGTCCCAAGCTTCGCCGAGTCCAGAGTAATGGCCCACAAACTCGCCTTGCAAGTATTTGCCAGGCGGAAGCTCTGCTTCCGCGAGGTCGCCGATGTTGTCGGACTCTTCTACTGTGATGGCGGCGATGGACTGGAGTTCGTTCACCGGCGTGGTTGCGGGGTCGTCAAAGTAGACGCCAATCATCATCGTCTTTGGTTTTCTGATCAGACCCAGCGGCCCGGCCTTCTGGCCAAGTTCGCCAAAAGCGGCGCCGATCTCGTGATATGGTCCGATATGCCGAACTCCGGCAAGGCGTTTGGCAGGCATGTCGATAACTTCTAGTTTCATGGGAATTCCTCCTCGATCGACCAGACGGAACTTGGTGAACCCACCCTCATAAAAGTGGAGACCGTTTCGGGTTTGGATTCCCGGACACTCTCTCAGTCCGGACCTGAATCC
>JACMJO010000151.1 GCA_014380605.1 Fimbriimonadaceae bacterium
ACGATCTAGTTGCCTTCGTTCGTAATCTTGAAGAAAACGTCGGTCCAGCCGGTCGTTGGATTCATTTTGGCGTCACCAGTTACGACGTCATCGACACCGCCACCGGCATGATGTTACGAGACTCCGCCGACGTCCTTCATGCCTCCGCCGCCAAGCTTCGGGAAGAGCTCAATCGAGTTGAGCGGGAATACGGAGATGCCCCTCAAATCGGACGTACGCATGGCGTCCACGCGGAACCCATCACCTTTGGCCACAAGGTCAGAAGTTGGAGAAACGAACTGGATCGGAATGTGGCCCGACTCTTGGAAGCGCGCAAAGAGATCGCCGTCGGCAAGGCTAGCGGCCCCGTTGGCATCCACGGAATCACGTCTCCTCAATTGGAGCGGCGTGTTTGCCACCTCCTTGGCCTTGAGCCAGATTTAGTCACCACCCAAGTCATCAACCGCGACCGTCACGCCAACTTCCTTAACGTCCTTGCGGTGCTTGGCGCGGGATTAGAAAGGATTGCTACCGAGCTTCGGAATCTCCAACGGACGGAGATCCTTGAGGTTCAAGAAGGTTTTGCCGCTGGACAAACCGGCTCCAGCGCCATGCCCCACAAGCGGAATCCCTGGAACAGCGAAACGGTTTGTGGCCTCTCTCGACTGCTCCGTGCGAACGCGCATGCAATGGTCGAGAGCATTGCCACCTGGCATGAAAGGGATTTGACCAACTCCTCGCTGGAGCGAGTCATCTTCCCCGATACTTGCCAGCTTGCCGACTTCATGCTAAATCGGATGACCTCCATTCTCAAAAGCCTCCAGGTCTTTCCCGAGAAGATGCACCAAAACCTCCGACTGATGGGCGACCTCGTCTTCAGTGAGCACTTGATGGTCGAGTTGGTGCGGTCGGGGATGAGCCGGGCGGACGCCTACAAGGTTGCCCAGAGGAATGCCGCCAAGGCCTGGGATGGTGAAGACTATAAGACGAGTGTAGCCAAGGATCCCGACGTATTGGAGAGGCTATCACCCGAGGTAGTTGAAATGGTATTCAGTCTTGAACACCATCTCCGGCATGCTGTCTCGAAGTAGGTTCGGCTAAACTCTGCCGATGTCGAATTCGCCAATTCTCTTGGATTTGCCCTACCGTTTGCATGGCGAGCGGATCGTCGTTCGACCTTGGCAAGCGGGCGATGGCGTCCATCTATTTGAGGCGGTGGACGAATCGCGCGACCATCTCCTCCCCTTTCTTCCTTGGGGCCCGTTTCATGAATCTCCAGAATCGACTGAAGAGATGGTCCGTCGCTGGAATGCCAAGTGGATGACCCGCGAAGATATGGTCCTCGCGATCTGGGATCGTGAGGAGAAGCGCGTTTTGGGCGGAACGGGCATCCACCGGATCGATTGGGAAGTCGGCTCATTTGAGATCGGCTATTGGATCCGTGAAAGCGAGGAAGGGAAGGGTTACGTTACAGAAGCAGTGCGACTTCTGATCAGGTTTATGATGGAGCACATGAATCCCAATCGAATCCACATTCGCTGCGCGGTTGGCAACGACCGGAGCTCCTCGATCCCACAACGACTGGGATTCAAGCACGAAGGCCGCCTTCGCAACCAGATCATGGACACCAACGGAAACCTGTGCGACATTGACGTTTTCTCACTTATTCCGGGTGAGTTTAGTCGCGCGCTTTCGAATTAGCTACCAGCGATAGGTTTTCTGTCGGCGACGGCTTTTCGCCACTTTCAGCACCAGCAGAACGCAGGGAACTGCGGCGAATGCAACCCAATAGTTCTGCAAAACGCCGCCCAAATCGGGGCTGGGAGTCTTGGCCGCGAGGAGATTAATGACGTTCATGCCTAAAATATTGGGTACTTGCCTGTTGCCCGTCCCCCGTCGTTTCTTCAGGATGCAATAAAACTGTGAAAACTGCTAAGCGTCGTAAACACTACGGCCGTTAACTCGGTTATGCTTCACGAAGACCAATGAAACCGCTCTCTATCCAGCTTTACACCGTCCGCGAAGTCGCCAAAGATGGCAACCACTTGAACGTCTTGCAGCAGATCGCCGATATTGGATACAAGGGGGTTGAAGGACACGGTTACGGGCTTACTCCTGCCGAATTTCGCAAGGTTGTTGAAGACATGGGCATGTCGGTGAGCAGCTACTTCGGGGGGTTTCCAGACCCGGACAAAATCAACGAATTCATGGATACCGCCAAGGCGCTGGGCACGAACCTCACCGTTTCCGGGTTCTGGGTGCCTGAATTCGAGTCGGTAGACGCCATCAAGAAGACGGCAGATCGAGTTCGCCCAGCCGTTGAAACGCTCAAAGCAAACGGCATCACCTTCGGCCTCCACAACCACTGGATGGAGTTTGAAATGGTGGAAGGCAAGTGGGCGATTCAACATCTTATCGATCTGGTGCCCGATCTCCATTTGGAGATCGACATCTACTGGTGTGCCAACTTTGGTGCGAACAATCCCGCCGAAGTGGTACGGACCTACCGTGATCGTGCCCACTTGTTGCACGTGAAGGACGGCCCGCTTGTCAAGGGTGAGCCCCATGTGGCGGTCGGCTCGGGAAAGATGGACATTCCGGCCGTCCTCGCGGAGGAGAACCCGGACGTGACGAAGTGGCATGTCGTGGAGCTAGACGAGTGTGCCACCGACATGATGGAAGCCGTTCGGGGAAGCTATGACTACCTGGTTGGAAACGGGCTGGCAACTGGAAACCGAACTCCGTAGGTCTGGCACTCAGACTGGACTCGCAGCGATGTCCCGACGGTAGTGCTTGCCCTCAAACTCGATCTGATCGCAGACCTCATAGGCGCTTGCGGTGGCTTCCTCAAGGGTGTCGCCAACCGCCGAGACCCCCAAAACCCTTCCGCCGTTGGAACTCAGGACGCCATCTTTGATTGCCGTTCCGGCATGAAACACTTTCACGTTGGCGGGAATCTTTTCTGGCAGAAGGATCGGGACGCCTTTGAGATAATTTCCTGGATACCCACCGCTGGCAACAACCACCGTAACGGAATAGTTGTCAAGAACCTCTACCGGCGGAATCGGATCGCCAACAGCCGCCGCCATCAGGGCCGTCGATAGGCCAAGCCCAAGACGTCTCATGACCGACTGAGTCTCCGGGTCTCCAAATCGAACGTTGTATTCAAGGCAAATTGGCTTGCCGTTCTGCACCATAAACCCCGAAAAGAGCGTGCCTCGATAATCGATGCCGAGAGATTGGAGGTGGGCGAGCATGGGTCGAACCGCGCTTTCTTCAGCTTCTCGGACCAAATTGGTGGGCACGGCAGCTACCGGGGAATACGCGCCCATCCCGCCTGTATTCGGCCCGCGATCCCCATCTAGCACCCGCTTGTAGTCCTGCGCGACGGGCAGGCTGTAGAAGTCCGTACCGGAGCAGATGCTGAGAAGAGAAAACTCATAGCCGAGAAGCCGTTCCTCGACCACAACTGTCGATCCTGCCTCGCCAAATTCCCGATCGAGCATCATCGAGTCGATCGCTTCCTCGGCTTCGTCCAACGTGTTGGCGACCACCACTCCTTTGCCCAGGGCATTGCCACTTGCCTTGATGACCGGCATGGAGCCTGAATCGGCTAACGACTTGGCGAACGCTTTCGCCTTGGTAGCGTCCTTGAATGCTTCGAACTGCGCCGTCGGTACACCCGCTTGGATCATCAAATCTTTGGAGAAAGACTTCGAGGCCTCCAGTTGCGCGCCGTCCTTGCCCGGACCATAAACCGCCACACCGTTAGCCCGCAGAAAGTCCGCGAGTCCGGCTACCAAAGGGTCCTCTGGGCCAACGACGACAAGGTCTACAAACCGAGATCGGCACAGGTCCAGAATGCCTTGCGAGTCGCCAGTACGTACCTCAACGCATTCTGCATCTTCCGCGATGCCGGCATTTCCGGGAGCGACAATGACCTCCGCTTCCTGAGAGAGCTTCCAAGCGAGCGCATGCTCGCGTCCTCCAGAACCGATCACCAGAATACGCACGCTAAGAATATGGCAGATCGACTAGAGATTAAACTCTTGCCCCTGCGAGGGAACAGTCGTCTTCCAACCTAGGTCAGAGTGAATCTTCGCCTGCAAGGCTTCCTGTGCCTTCGTTTCCCCGTGAACGATGAAGGTCATTTTCGGCGGAGTCTTGAAGTTTTTGAGCCAAGTCATGATCTCTTCTTGATCAGCATGGGCAGAAAGAGAGTTGAGCTTGGTGATGTGTGCCCGAACTTGGACTTCCTCGTGGTGAATCTGCACGGTCGGCTCCCCATCAATAAGGCGCCGCCCCAGCGTTCCTTCACCTTGATATCCGGTGAACACAACCGTCGTTGCAGGATTTCCTAGGCGATTCTTAAGGTGGTGCACGATTCGCCCGCCATTGGCCATGCCCGAACCCGCAATGATGATCATCGGCCCAACCTGCTTGTTGAGAGCCTTGGACTGCTCGCTATCCCTAATCAACGAGAGAAGATGCGGCTCAAGCGAACTTGCGTCGTTGTCGACGGCGATCTTCATGTCTTGGTCGTGCTCCTCCTTGGCATCCGCGTAGAGTCGAGTTGCGCTGATCGCCATCGGGCTATCCACAAAGATTGGCATTCGAGGCATTCGCCCTTGATCTTGGAGCTGGCGAAGATAAAAAAGGACCTCTTGGGTGCGGCCAATAGAGAAGGTCGGCAAGAGAACCGCTCCGCCCACCCCGGCGGCGTGATTGAGGATCTCTTCAAGCTTGCCCACCGTGTCCTCGTGGGCATGGAGTCGGTCGCCGTAAGTGCTCTCGACAACCAGGTATTCAGCAAATTCGACCGTCGTGGGGTCCTTGATGATCGGCGTGTTGAATCGACCCAAGTCGCCACCCATCAGAATGCGCTCGCCGTTTTCAAAGTAAATCTCGGCGAAGGCCGAGCCCAGAATGTGGCCAGCCGGCAAGTACTTGAAGGTCCCTCCACCCGGCAAGGGCTGAAGTTCGCCATACGGCATGGTTACGAATCGCTTCAAACAGGCATAGGCATCTTGCTCGGTATAGAGCGGGAGCGCCGGAGTGTGCCGACTGCCCTTTTTGTTCGCATAGCGAGCATCTTCTTCCTGAATGCGTCCCGAATCTGGCAAGCTGATCTTGGATAGGCCAAGCGTGGCCGGGGTGCAGTAAATCGGACCTTGATAGCCTTCTCGCACCAGCTTTGGAATCATCCCAATGTGATCCATATGGGCGTGCGTCACCACGACGGCATCAAGTTCGGTTGGATCAAACGGAAAGGGTTGCCAGTTCCGGTCTCGCAACTCTCGATTGCCCTGAAAAATGCCGCAGTCGACCAGGATCTTCTTGCCGTTGAGGGTGAGGAGATGCTTGGAACCGGTAACGGTCTGCGCGGCGCCGTAGAAGCCGATGGTTTGGCTCATTGCCGCAGATTGTACATTCAGACGATGGCCGTAGGTTAGGTTGGTTCGGATTGGTTAGGTTTAGTGAGGAGGAATCACCTCACAAATCCAAACCACCCAAACTAATCCGAGCTCCTACCAATACGGCGGGAAACTGATACCGTCTTTGTTTTTGTTGTCCGAATAGACCAGCTTGTAGCTCAAGCATTCCCATTTGCCTTTGGCGTCTTTCTTCATGTTCAGGGCGGCAAGCGGTCGGTCGGTTCCACCCCAAGTCTGTCTCTCTAGGCCAACTACGACTACCTTGGCCGTGTCGCCCATGTACCAAATGACCCGATAAAACATCATCGGGCCCTGGATGCCGACGTCGGCGTAGGCTTCCTTGACCGGCTTTTCGAGGTCCTTCACGACAATTCTTGTGAGGATTTCAGCGTAGGCATACGGGGCGCTAAAAACCGCGATCATCCAGAAGACGAATGCCCTCCAAGGCCGGCTTTCACCCTTGTCCTGGATGGGTCTGAACATCGTGGAAACGAATGTCAAAGCCCCCGCTACGAAGAAACAACCGATTGAGTAGAACAACGCGCCAAACATGAATTTAGGACCCTCTCCATTCCTATTCCATGTTGTTGGCATAATTCCCAGCATCTTTCGCGGGATCATACGGGTCGACGTGAATAACCACAACGGCCGGAGTCAACGCAGTGGCGATGTGCTTTTCAAGATCATCCGCCGTGTCATGAGCCTGCACCAGCGACCAGTTGGTGGGCACCACGACGTGCATCTCCACGTACCGAGTATCGCCGCTCAGTCTTGATCGAAGCCGATGGTAGCCCATGACTCCGGCTTGCGAGCGAATGATCCCGCGGACCTGGTCTAGTTCCGCGTCCGTCAGGCTACGGTCGATAAGCTGGTCGAATGCCTGCTTGGCGAGACGCCAAGCGCCGACCGCCATCCAACCGGCGAGAAGCAAGGCAAACACCGCATCCGCCCTAACCAAGCCCGTGAGCTTGGTGGTGAAAAGTGCGACGAGAACGCCGACCGAGGTGACGCAATCGATCAGCAAATGCTGGCTGTTGGACTTAAGAGCAAGGCTTCCCGTTCGATCTGCGATAGCCTTTACATGCCGAGCC
>JACMJO010000011.1 GCA_014380605.1 Fimbriimonadaceae bacterium
GAGTCGAAAGCTATGAACGCCAAAGCCCTCGATCATCCGGAGAGATCGGGGGATGGTACGGTCGGACATGATCCACATGATCATGTGCATGGATTCCGGGGTCAGGGAGATGAAATCCCAGAATGTGTCGTGGGCGCTGGCATTCTGGGGAAACCCTCGATCAGGCTCCATTTTCACGGCATGGATGATGTCCGGAAACTTGATCGCGTCCTGGATAAAGAAGACGGGGATGTTGTTGCCCACCAAGTCCCAGTTGCCCTGCTGCGTATAGAACTTAACCGAAAACCCTCGAACGTCTCGGGGTGTGTCAATGGAGCCCGCGCCTCCGGCAACCGTGGAGAATCGGGTGAAGACCGGAGTCTGGACTCCAACCTCGGTCAGAATCCTCGCGGTGGTGAACTCGCTCAGCGACTCGGTTAGCTCGAAGAATCCATGGGCGCCCGTGCCCCGGGCATGCACGATTCTCTCGGGAATGCGCTCGTGATCGAAATGCGTAATCTTCTCGCGAAGAATGAAATCTTCAAGGAGCGTGGGACCTCGCGGGTTGGCCTTTAGCGAGTTTTGGTTGTCGGCAATGGGGACGCCTTGATTGGTCGTGAGGTCAGTACGCTCGCCTCCTGCCAATTGGTGGAGCTCATCCCCATTGCCCCTAAGAGATGCGTCATCCGTGTTAATCTCTTTGCCCTTTGATCGATCGGAATTAGGTGGTTTCTTCTTGTCCATAGTTGGTTCTTAAATTGAACGGCAAGCGCCTCGCGGTAGTTCAGTTGCTAACACCGCGTGAACGTTTTTGGACAAGGACAGGATTGCGCAGACACCGACGGGGTAAAAAGAACCGCCTCGGCATTGCTGCCTTGGCGGATGGCGCCTGGCCCAATACCCGCGCCGCCTTCTTTGACTATGTCGGTTTTGTCAGGTAGCGAACGGTCCCAGGACCATACGGTTCTGACCAAGTGAACCCTTTTAGGAAATCCGTCTTCCAATGAGGCGGAGAAACGCATCTTCTCTATCCACTGGCCGCCGCCGAAGTGCTCCACACTTTCTGCTGGCGGCCATTTTCATGCCGTCATACAACCCGGTCCTGCCCCCGCTGAACCCTTTTGGGCATTCTGTCTTCCAATGAGGCGGAGAGTTGCATTGCTTTCCAAAATCCGGCCGCCGCTAAGTGCCCCCCACTTTCCTATCTGGCGGCCAAAAATCTCTTAGCCTTTCAACTTTGCCGAGGCAATTTGGGGATTTAAAGGCGGAGCCTTGTGGGACTCCCAGGAGCGATCCTGGACGATTTTGGCATAGCCGGGATCGGAGAATAATGGACGAAAAGGAATCACCGTGTTCCTACCCCAAAATGCTGTCCCATCTTTGCGAAGGTGCCAACGGTCGTTGATCGAGACGCCTTCCTCTTTCGCTTCGATAAACTCCCCTTCCGGCTCGCTGTCCAGAGACTCTTCAGGGGTGAAGATAATGTTGGTGGATTGGCCAACCCATTCCTCTTCGACATATCCCAGTAGCCGCTCTACGCCAAGATTCCAGCTGGTGATGAGTCCCGACTTGGCACAAGTGAAGATCGCCACTTCCTCAATCGTCCGCACGATGAATCGGTTGATCTCCTCTGCTTGGCGGCGATCTTCGCGCTCGATTTCCAAGAGGATTGGCAGGGCGAGTGCTAAGGCATGAGTTCGATTGGATGCCGAGAGCTTGCTGCGCAATCTGTCCCAATATGTCCGTACAGTGGTGAGGCTAATATCTAAGGCCGTCGCGATCTCTTTATCGATAAGACCTGAACTGGCCAGATTGAGGATCTTTTGTTCTCGCTCCGACAAGTTAATTTTCGCCATGCGCCACCAGTATGGGGCCTTAATTCGAAAATATAAAGCGGCTCCAGGTTCCGTGAGTTCGAAGTGTCCTCTAAAGCGGGGACAGGAGACGCGGCAAATAGAGCAGGTTAGGTCACTTTTGTGCAATTTCCTCTCTGTGGTTTTGAACCCTTGGGCGGAAAATCTCGTCAAATGTCTCCCTGAATTGTCCTCGAAAGTCAGGACATTCTTAGTACGGTCTTCCTTGATATATTTGTGAAGTTGGTATTGGCCACCTTTTGAGGACAAGCATAATCAGGTTCTATATTCCAGGCGTTGAGCAAAAGGATCTCTTTGACACATGGGATAAGCTTTGCGAACGGTTTGGGTCGCCGCACGGCTACAAGATTCGACGTCGCCACGTGAAGTCGGTCACCTATCATGTGAACGGCCAGGCATTTAAGGCAGAGGTCGGATTCCCCGCTGGCTCAGAACGAATCCTGGTCATTTGCGAACTGTTGGACTCTTTCGTCTGCGTCTCTGATCGCGCGGTGTCCAACGGAGAGCCTTTAAGGATTCCAAAGGAAGGAACCTTGGACATCGAGTACTTCGAGTAGGATCACAGCGAGATGCCTTGTTTGGGGACCGAGGATTTTCCAAGCTGTTTGAGTGTCTAAAAAGAAGGAACTCTAAGTGAACAGGTCAGCCCTGGTGTGGATCGTAGTCTTTGATCCCCATCTCGGCGAGGGCGCGGTTGACGATGTCCTTGTCGAATCGGTCCATCTGCGACGCCCGCTCAACCTCCAGGTCGGCATCAACTATCTTTCCGTCTGCGCGGAGCAACGCCTCTAGCATCCCCGCATAGACCACCTTCTCCACGTCCAGGTCCGATGCGAGGCGGATTGCCTTGATCGCCTCCACCCGGCGGTCGGTCATCCAAAAGGCAACCGAGGCTCGGAGGTAGAGGAAGTCGTCGCCTGGAGACAGCTCGATCGCCGCCCGGAACGATTGCAGCGCTTCTTCGTAGCGCTTTAACTCCAGGAGAAGGTCTCCAACCCAATAGTGATAGAACGATTCGTCTGCCTTGACGACTACGGCATACTCGGCGGCGGCAAGGGCCTTCGCCGGTTCGCCCATCTCGCGCAAGGTCTCGGCAAGCTTGATGTGATAGAACGGATTCCCTGGCTCAAGCTTGATCGCCTTTTCCAACTCGGCAATGGCGTCGCGGAATCGGCCGGACCGACGGAGAAGATCGCTGAGGCCCAGGAGAGGCTCCGGCGACCCTTCCTGGGCTTTGACTGCCCGTTTGTATTGCTTAAATGCCTGAAGCTCCAGGTCGCCATACTCATAAGCTCCGGCAAGGTCGATGAGAGTATTCGGGCTCTTGGCATCGCGCTGGGTGATCGCTTCCTTGAAGTGGCGGATTGCGTTTTGGTAGTCGCCCTCGCTCAGCCTTAGCTTGGCAAGACCCTCGCTCTCATCGGCGTTCTTACCCTTGACTTCGGCCTTAAGCTGTCGGACATCGGAATCGCCTTCAGAGTCGACAACGTTAAATAGCTCGGCGATTTGCCGAAAGGAGGGGTTCATGCCTCTATTTTGAACTATCGCTTGGGAACGACGATCTTCGCCTGGGCCCCTACGTCCACTGGGCGTATGGTGAGCGTTGCTGGATAACTGCTTCCCGATAGTGGCACGGTGATGATCGAGAGGTTTTTGAATGCCCCTGGCTCGACCGTGAATTTCGCAATCTGCGCCTCGGTTTTCGGTTGGAGCAACGGCGTCTTTACATATTGCCCATTCACATAGAAGACAGCTCCGCTGTATCCTGCGCTGGCTTCGAACACAACCTCGATCTCGCTTGCGAAAGCAGTTGGATTCTCGACCAACGCCTTGATCGTGTAGGTCACTCCGAAATTTCCACTAAGTTTGTCGAGCTTGTCTGCCCGGGCAATCGGCCGTTCGCCGATTCGGAAGAACGCATACTTGCCGCCTACTTGGTAGGTGCCGTTCTCCTCTTTGTATGGGTTTGGATAGATATGGATGGAAGGCAAGATCGGATCGTGATCCAGGTTGTTCATCCGCTGAGCGCCGATATGCCGCCACGGAGTTCCACTTTGGGTAGCTGCCAGCCACTTAGCATCCAACGGAAACGGAGGCCTCGCTTCCGTCCGAATTGTCACTTGATCTGGTCCGTCGTCCAATAGCCTCAGGTAGCATAGACCGCTCATCGTCTGGCCAGAGGCGATTCGCCGCATTGCGATTGGCAGTCGGCTTCTGGGAGGGATTGAGATCACTTCCCCACTGCTCATCGTCCAACCCTTCATAAACTGATCGGCGGCTTGAACGCCCGCCAAAACCGGATTCTTGTCCGGCTTGCTATCGCCAGGAATTACCATCAGAAGAGCGGGCTGATCGGAGTCGTTGATCGCCTCAACCATGACGACCAAGGGCCTGGACATCATGTTGATGTGGTGATACAGCATTCGGCTCGGGGTTTCTGGCCTTAGCGGCGCCACAAACAGCAGGCCCGGCTTCTTCAGATTCTCAGGCTCGTTGCAATACCAAAGCTCGCTTTCGGGTTTGCGACCGAGCGCTACGTTCTTCACCGTAACGAAAACCGGCCCTTCGGCGGGCAAGACCTCAGAACCCACGGCTCGAACCTGGGCGGTATAGCGTCGCGATTCCCCCGGCAACACCTGAGTCGCCTGAGGAAACTTGATTTTCAGCTCCGACTTGGGATCGGCCCCAAGTTGGGTTCGAACTGCGCTTTCGATCGCGCCTTCAACCGTATCCACAGAGGCCGGGTTGCCGCTCACGATCGCTACCAGATTCTGGGGCAAATTCGCGCCCATGGGCATAACTGAAACAGAAATGGTCTTGACAATAGATCCCACGCTGACGACAACTTCCGTCTGGCCGAAGCCAATCGCCTTGTAGGCGATCCCATTTGGAGCTCGACCTACTTTAAGAACCTTGGAATCGGTCGCTTGAATTTGAGCCTGGCCAAACTGAGCACCGCTTGCCAAAATCACCCGACTTGCACCTAATGGAACTCTCAAAGAATCGGTGTCGATTCGCAATGGAGGAGTTAGAAGAGCTTTGCGGATATTTCGAGCCCACAAATTCGCTAACGTCTGAGGCGAACTTGAATTGAGCTTGGCTTCCGGCTTGGTAACGGTAAGCACAAGTCTGCCGTCCACCACAATTAAGAAGTTCTTTCCTTCGTTTTCAACCCGAACATCGCCTGTCTTAGAAGTCTTCTGGATATTCGCGGCTAGGATCGTCGCCCTGGCTTTGGGGCCGGTACTTCCAACGCTCGAACGCATGGTCAAAACCTTGGTGCCATAGATAACGACGCTTGCGCCATCAGCCTTGACTGCGGATCCTTGGGATGCTCCGACAACGAAGAGCACTAATAGAAAAATAAAATTCAGTTTTCGCAATGATCCGATCCCTGGAACCAATAGGGTACCTGCCGGTCGTCTGGCGACCCACTACATTCTCGGCAACTTTGCCAGGACTGTCAATGATTTCGCACCAAAATGGCGAGAAGTAGGCCAAAGGTAGACTCAGTGAATGAGGCGAGAGCTCTAACATTGAATATTGCGAGCGGGCACTAAACGTTTGAGAGCGTATCCCTTTAAGGGGCTCCTGTTCGATCTCGACGGCACGCTCGTAAATTCCCTTCCTGCTGTCGATCGGGCATGGCGTCAATGGTCGATTGAATTCGGTTTAGACCCCGCCTACGTCGTTCCTAGAATTCACGGGCGTCGAGCCGTAGACTCTATTGCCCTGCTTGTTCCGCACACCGATCAACAGGAAGCTTTCAAACGGCTTGAGCACCTTGAATCTACTGACACCGATGGAGTCGTTCCGATGCCTGGAGCCATTCAGTTTATTGCCAAACTGACCGACATCCCATGGGGAATCGTGACCTCAGGCAGTAGCCCGATTGCAATTCCCAGGCTCAAGGCGGGCGGCATTGTACAACCCTCGGTTTTTGTAACTGCAGAGCAGATTTCGAATGGCAAACCTCATCCCGAGGCCTTCCTTGAAGGGGCCAGAAGACTAGCCCTACCGCCAGGTGAAGTTATAGCCTTCGAGGACACGCTTGCCGGGGTACGTTCCGCCAAATCCGCAGGTATGAAGGTAGTCGCCCTGTCCGACGAAGCGTTCGCTGAAGCGGACGTGCGAATAGAGACCTACGACCAGATCGATATCGGTCGATCCGATGCTGTGTTCGAGCTCACGTTCAAATAGCCATCTTGGCAGATTCAAAGCCACTTGGTATAATGCTGGCGTTTCGGATAGATTCACGCCTCGCCTCTTGCACGTCTGTGTGCCTCAAGCTACGAACCGAGCGAGTCCTGCCTGGCTGAAAATACAAACCGGATCGAACACCCAGCATTGGCTCGGGCAAGGACATCAATGGCTACAAAAACTTTATACGTGGGGAACCTCCCCTACTCAGCGTCGGAGACCGATCTCCTCGACCATTTCAGCGCCTACAACGCCTCCAAGGTTCGCATCGTTGAAGGCCGTGGCTTTGGCTTCGTCGACATCGACGAGGACAAACTAGAGACTGCGATCACGGAAAAGCACGATGCTGAGATGGGCGGTAGGAAGCTGACCGTCAACGAAGCCCGGCCGAAGACTCCAGGTGGAGGTGGCGGAGGCTATGGTGGTGGTGGCGGCGACTACGGCGGAGGCGGCGGATATGGTGGCGGCGGTGGTGGCTACGGCGGCGGAGGCGGTGGTGGACGCGGTGGCGATCGTGGCGGCAAACGCGGCGGTGGCGGCGGCCGGTACTAGCTCGCTATTGCCAGCGAATTAAATTTAACTCACTCGGCACATAAACGTCTTCGTGGTTTGGAATAACCCGGACGGTATAGCCTCGATGGCCAGGATCCTGACTCAGGACCTGGCCTTCGAATTTTACCGCATTCCCTTCTTCGCCAACTAGCTTCAAATCGATGGCCGTAAAGTCCACTAATTCTCGGTTGGCCCCCATCCGGCCCACTAAAGCTTGAACCTTTACATCATTAGGCGACAAAGACCCCAGCGAGACGGTAGCGGAGATAGTGAATGGCTTGCCAAGCTGAACTTGAGTGGGCGAACTGTCGCCCGAGCCGATCACCCGGACTTCTCCCCATGCGCCTCTAACGCGCGATCTCCAGTCCAACGCCGACTTGGCTTGCTCCAAGTTGCCGGATCGCATTTTCGAGTACGACACGGAGGCGGGCAAATAAAACTGCTCGGCATATTCCCGAACCATTCTGCTAGTCGAGAACATTGGTGCGAGGGTCTGAATCGAGCCCCTCATCATCTGGATCCAGCCCGTCGGCAATCCGTTATCGGGCCGGTGATAGAACTTCGGGGCCAGTTCTGACTCGATCAGGCCGTACAGAGACCGGCTGTCGAGCCAGTCTTGGTGTCCCTCATCGGGACTGTCGTCTCGATCTCCAATCGCGAACCCAAACGCAGGATCGTAACCCTCATCCCACCAGCCGTCCAAGATCGAGCAGTTAAGGCCACCGTTAGGCACCACCTTCATGCCGCTTGTGCCGCTTGCCTCCATCGGCCGGCGAGGATTGTTGAGCCAAACATCCACCCCTTGCACCAGGGCTCGGGCGACTTGCATGTCGTAATCCTCTACAAAAACCATTCTCTGGCGGCCGCCCTCGAAGTTGATGAACTTCACCAGCTCTTGGATAAGCGTCTTGCCGCCATCGTCGCGTGGGTGGCTCTTGCCCGCGATCACAATTTGGACTGGTCGCTCGCTGTGGTTAAGCAGTTCGAGCAAACGTTGCTTGTCGCTCAGCATCAATGTGGCCCGCTTATAGGTTGCAAATCGACGGGCGAACCCGATGGTGAGAATTCGAGGATCGAGGATTCCTCCCACAACATTGAAATCGGGCTGGGTTGCATTGCGCCTCGCC
>JACMJO010000152.1 GCA_014380605.1 Fimbriimonadaceae bacterium
AACGTTCGCAGAAGTCGCGAACTCCAGCAGGGCCTCGTCATAGGGAAAGCCCTCCCCGATGTCGACATTGAGATCGACTTTCTTCAAAGTCGCTCACCCTTGAGCCTGGTGAATTCCGCCTCGTCGACTCTAACAAAACTCACCCGGTTTCCGGCCTCGACTGGAAAATACTCGTCCTCCACATTCACCAATTCCAGAGGACATCTGCCGATCAGGTTCCATCCGCCTGGAGTTGCAGAGGGATACACGGCAGTCTGCCGTCCCGTTATCCCAACCGAGCCGGGTTCAACGCGAACTCGGGGCGACGAAAGGCGGGGCAGGTTCAAAATCTCCCGTGAAAGATATCCAAGATAAGCAAAGCCAGGAGAAAAGCCAACCGCATAGCAGGTGTATTCGTTCTGCAAGTGATACTCGATCAAATTGTCAGGTGAAATTCCAAGTTGGCGGGCGGCCCGATCCAGATCTTCACCCATTTCATAGCAGACGGGAAGTTCGATCACTATCGGTTGCTCGTCATCCTCAAAGGGCTGTAGTGCAACTTGGCTAAGCCATGAGTGCACTTTAGGCAGGTCAGCGCAGGGCGACTGAAAGTACAAGCCAACCGTCTCATAACTTGCGACCGCTTCTAAGAGCCCTTGATCTTGAGTCGTCTCGTGATTGAGCTTGTTTACAATTCGAAACGACTCGCAGGGCAAATCCCGCAGGATTAGGGCCTTTTCACCAAGCCTTTCGATGCGCATCCCCTACAGGATACGCGGATTCGGTTATCATTTCGAGCACACGATGAGCCTTGAGATTCCCGTTACGCTAGGCGCAAACTCCACGGTCCCCGCCTACCAGAGCACCCATGCCGCAGGCATGGACCTTTGTTGCTCGGAAGACTGCGTCCTTGAACCAGGCGAGCGGAAACTCGTCTCAACCGGTATCCGCATGGCCATTCCCGAGGGCTTCGAGGGCCAAGTGCGGCCCCGCTCCGGTCTGGCGATGAAGCATGGAATCGGGATGGTGAACTCGCCGGGAACCATCGATAGCGATTATCGAGGCGAAATCGGAGTTTTATTGATCAATTTGGGCAAGGAGACAGTCACATTTCTGAAAGGGGACCGAATCGCCCAACTTGTCATCTGTCCTGTCACTCGGGCACGACTCTTGCCAGTAGACGAGTTGGATCAAACGGAACGAGGAGTCGGAGGATTTGGCAGTACAGGGAAAAAATGAATCGATGATTTGCGAGCGGTGCTTTGCTTCGGTAAAAGGCGGCTCGGAATTCTGCCCAGAATGTGGAGGCCCGATGGGGTCAGGCCCAGCGGAGGGGAGCGACGCGGCGATCTACCCTGAATTGGCGCGAGCGAACTTGCTCAGAATGCGTGGCGATCACAAGGCCGCGCTCGAGCAATGCCGCATGATCCTTCACAAGTTTCCCAACAACGTCACCGCGAATCAGCTTCTGGGCGACCTTTGTGCCGAACTCGGCGATCTGGAACAGGCAAAGGAATGGTACGAACTGGCCCTGGACATCGCCCCTAATCATGCTCAGATTCAGAAGAAGCTGAAAGCGGTGCGAGGCCAGCTTGAGCATGCGGAGACGGAAGGGCTAGTCGAGCAACTCGGACTTCCTCCAACAAAGTCGAAGAATGGTCTGGTAGCAGCGGGGCTTGCAACCCTTGTCATTGGGGTTGGCGCTATCGCATATGTGATTGGAACTCAAAAGGATGCCTCAGACTCAAATGCGGCACCTAAGCAGACCTCAGTCCAAGCGCCCATATCGAACCTAGGTTCGTCACAACCACCTAAGCAGGACCCCGTGCCAAACGGGACTACTGCTCCCGTGCCCACCGTTCAGGGCCCGAGCGACGAGGTCAGTCTTACTCAGCTGATTGCCCAGCGTAGTGCTAACGGAACGAAGTTGCTTGGCTTAACGGTCGATCCAAGATCAAATTTGATGATCCTCACTTATCGCGTTGAAGCCGCAGACGATAAGAAATTGATCGCCTCTGAACTAGCCGGAGTTGCATTCGACAATAGCCCGTCGGTTCGTGTCATCACGTTGCGAGCCGTTGAAGGCGGCACCGTGGCGTACGTGGCCGACGCTAGAAGAGAAGCCTACGAAGAAACCAAGACTGAGGCATGGAAACAGCAGAACGGATCTGAGCCGGCAACGGTCGCGAAACACCTGCTTTCCCAAGAATGGCCGGCAAATCCGACGCCCGCCGAGAATCCGCCTCCGGAAACTCCTGCCAGCGATAACAATGCTGGGCCATAATTGCCAGCATGCGTCTTTCGGTCCAGCTTTACACCCTTCGTCAACCACTTTCCGATGACCTTGTCGGCACGCTCAAAGCCGTCAAGGAAATGGGCTTGGAGTACGTCGAGCTAGCGGGCTACCAGGGCCTCACAGCCGCCGAACTGAAAAAGGTTCTGGACGATCTGGGCTTGAAAGTAAGCGCGGGTCACTGGGGCCTTGACGCGGTCAAAGACACGGCCCAGGTTCGCGAGGATGCTCGGATTCTGGGGACGAAGCATGTCGTTCTGCCTTGGATCTCCGAAGAGACCTACGCGGCAGGTTGGGTGGAGTTTGGGAAGGAGCTCGAGCCGGTGGCTCGGGAGCTGGATGAGCATGGGATCTCTTTCAGCTACCACAACCATGCATTTGAATTCCCGGATCGAGGGGTGTCGACATTCGTTCAAATGTGGGATGAAACCGAAGACATTTTGAAAGCTCAGCTAGACCTGGGCTGGATTGCGGTAGCTGGAGAGGACCCAATCGCGTGGATGAACAAGCTCGGGAAGAGAGCGCCACTTATCCACCTGAAAGACTTCTCTGGCAACAAGGAAAGCCATGACGCAGAAGCGGGCAAGGGCACTTTAGATTGGGATGGCATTCTGAAAGCGGCGGAGGCGAACGGAACTGAATTCGGGGCCATCGAGATGGACCAGACGCCCGATGAGCCGGTCGCCTCGGTTCGAAGTAGCGTCGTGTTCTTCCAGGGTAAGGGACTTCGTTAGTCGTCTCGCCCTATGGCCACGAAACAGATTTCTTCGACCGGCAGTCTTATGATGCGTTAGTGGTTTAGGCCAACGTAGGACGGATTGATATGGAGCGAAGAAACGGTTGTGGAGCGGCTAGGTTTGGGATTGCGGGAGTTATTGCGTTAATAGCAGTTATCGGCTATTTTTCATCAAGCTCGCAGAATCCGATTACGGGCGAAAAACAGCACGTCGACATGTCGACCGATCAGGAGATCGCGTTAGGATTGCAAGCGGCTCCGCAGATGATGCAGGAATTTGGTGGCGAGGATCGCGACCCGGAAAAGAATGCCCTTGTGGACCAGATTGGGAACGAAGTTGTTAAGGGTTCCGTGGCAAGCAAAGCTCCATATCGCTTTGAGTTCCATCTCTTAGCGGATCAAAAGACGATCAACGCTTTTGCTTTGCCCGGCGGTCAAGTGTTCATCACTCGGGCTCTCCTGGATCGTTTGACGACGCGGGGGCAGTTAGCAGGAGTACTGGGCCACGAGGTTGGACACGTGGTGGCTCGGCATGGCGCTGAGCACATGGCCAAAGCCAAACTCACCCAAGGTCTCACCGGGGCCGCAGTGATGGCGACCTATGATCCCAACAATCCCAATTCCGCAGGGTCGGCCGTCATCGCCCAGATGGTTGGGCAGATGGTGAACATGAAATATGGGCGGGATGATGAGATCGAGTCGGACAAGCTAGGTGTCAAGTTTCTGGCCGAGTCTGGATACGACCCCAGGGCGATGATCGAAGTGATGAAGATTTTGAAGGAAGCGGGCGGCGGTGGGCGTCAACCAGAGTTCTTCAGTTCCCACCCAAATCCTGAGAATCGAATTGAAAGGATTCAACAAGCGATCAAGGATCAGTTCCCAAATGGCTTGCCGAATGGGCTCAAGTCTTAACTGAATCGTCCATTCACACTGCAAGGGGCTAAGAGCGCAAAGTGGTTTTGCTTGCGTGCCTGTCATGAACCAACCTGGGACTACCAGTCCCTGATCCGTGGCGTCAAAAGGTATCCTTCTGGATGGCGAAAGCGCCATCGATCCCAAATGACAGAAGGCGGCCAAATCGATCTCACCCCGACCAACGGTCCGGCGGTTGCCGCTTCTCACGCGCTCCAATCTCTCATTCAGGAGATTTCTGGGATCACCCAACCCGAGGAACAAGAACAACTCATGGCGAATGACAATTTTGATGCCGATGTCGTAGTGATTGGATCTGGCCCTGGCGGCTATGTAGCGGCGATCCGCGCGGCCCAGCTTGGAGCCAAGGTCATTTGCGCTGAGAAGCAGTTTTTAGGCGGCACCTGTTTGAACGTGGGTTGTATTCCCAGCAAGGCGATGATCGCCCAAGTGGAAAGGCTTAACCACGTAAAGCACGCCAAGGATCTCGGCGTCTCGGGCGTGGGCGACGTGACGATGGACATGGATGTGTTCAACAAGCGGCGCGACAAGATCGTTTTAGCCCAGCGGGGCGGTATTGGAATGCTGTTTAAGAAGAACGGCATTCGCCATGCGGACGGATTCGCCTCGTTTGTGGACCGAAACACTATCGAGGTAGAGAAGGATGGCAAAAAGGAAACAATCCGCGCCAAGAGCTTCATCTTAGCGATGGGTTCTTCCGTCATTCACATTCCCGTTCCCGGCCTAAAGGGTGGCAAGGCAGAAGGCGTTTGGACCTCGGACGAAGCTACGACTCACCAGGGCGTGGCTCCGAAGTCGATGCTGATTTTGGGCGGAGGCGCGGTCGGCGTTGAGTTCGCCTATGTCTACAACGGACTTGGCACCGAGACGACGCTGGTAGAGATGATGCCGAGCCTGATCCCGATGATGGACGCGGACCTTGGAACAGAGCTAGGCAAGCAACTTGGTCGTCAAGGCGTGAAGGTCAAGACTGGAGCCACCGTCGAGAAGGTTGAAAAGACCAAGGGCGGTTGGAAGTGCCACCTGAAGAAGGGCGTTGAGGCCGATGTTGTGGAGGTCGAGGTAATCCTCCTGGGCGTTGGCCGTAAAGCGAACACCGACGGAATGAACTTGGAGAAGGCTGGGGTGAAGCTTCACAAGCGCGGCGTTGAGGTTGTAGATGACACGTTGGTCACCCACGCTTCGAACATTTGGGCAATCGGCGAT
>JACMJO010000153.1 GCA_014380605.1 Fimbriimonadaceae bacterium
CCCAAAGGGAAGAATTTGAGATGGGTCACTCAAGCCCAGTGCGATCGCATCGCCGAGAAGCTAAACGACCGGCCCAGGCTAAGACTGAAATTCAAGACCCCGAACCAAGTCTATCGCTAGTCCCTATTGTCGCACTTCAAAGTTGAAACTATTCCTTTCTTCCAACTCGATTTGATTCAGCGACTCAAGTATTCCATCCGTAATTCTGCCGATCCCTTCTTCGATGGTTTCACTTAGAGCGCTGAGATCGTCGAAGTCTGGGTTCTCAATCAAAACGTGCGCGAAAATAGAATACTTCGGCATCGTTTCATCCTGGATCCACTTAGTGTGTTTCATGCAATTCCAATAACGTTCCTGAACATCTTTGGTCTGGCCGAGGAGCCAAATCTCGAATCGCATCTCCTGATGGTTCAGGACAAGACCAAACTTCAGCTTTCTTTCTCTGCAATTGTCATTCGCGAAGTAGAAGTAGGTGTAATCCATGTATCCTTGGAAAATTCCGCTGAACGAAAAGCGGTCCCCCAGGATATTGGTAAATCGAGTCTTCAAACGCATCACGAACTTAACAAGCCCGGCGTAGGCGACTTGAATATCACCGATGTCGAGTTGCTCCTTGTAAGCGGCGACCAAGGTGTTGAGGTTGGCTTCTTTCATTGCGTGGCTGGCGCATTTCTTGCCGAACGACTTGCTTATCTCCAAGACGCAAAAGGCTCAATTTCTTTATAGCCTCGAAAGTGAAAATACAGCCTAGGACGACCAGAAACGGTCGTCAATGGAAGATAAGCCGAAGATCGAAAGCCGGTTACGCACGGCGGTGAGACGGAAGGGATATTCGTATCGGACAGAGGAGTCGTATGTCGGGTGGTATCGGAGGTTCGTGAAATTCCATGATCTGCGACATCCCGAGACGATGGGTGCGGCTGAGGTCGAAGCGTTCCTGAATCATCTGGCCGCGTAAAAGGCTCGCTGCGGGCTCGCCTCACGCGGCTTTGCTGAGTAGGAAATGGGCATGATGTATATGTGCTGCAGTCCGCGACGGACCAAGGGCTGTATATTGGCTTCCCTAGTGATCTAAAACGGCGCCTTCGCCAGCACCGTTCGGGAGAAGCTTTCGCCACCTCTTTCCGGGGGCCCTGGGAGCTTATCTATTACGAGGCTTACCTTAACGCTCAAGATGCGTTGGGACGGGAGCGATTTCTCAAGAGCGGCGGCGGAAGGCGGTTTTTGGATAAGCAATTGACGAATCATTTCGCGGATTCTCCAAGGCGCAGAACCACGTGACGCGAGCCCGAGCGAGCGTTTTACGTGGTGGGTGGAGCCCGCGCTGGATCGCAAACGTGGCCATGGGTTGAGCCGGAGCTGGACGTGGTTCTGGGTCTTTGCGGCGGAAGGGCGTTCTCATGAGCCTCGCGATGGACAGGTGAAAAGGCATCATCTGTTGGAAGCAGCCGTCAGCCGGTGGATCGGGGTGGCAGTTGAGGCGGCGAAGATCGAAAAGAAGGTGACGGCCCACACGCTGCGGCACAGTTACGCAACGCACTTGCTACAGTAAGGCACGGATCTGCGGACGATCCAGGAAGCGCTCGGGCATTCGAGTGTGAAGACGACGGAGATCTATACTCATGTAGTCCATTCCATGGCAGGGCGGGCGACGAGCCCGTTGGACGACCTATAGTTGAGGTTTGGTCGATTAGCGGGCTGGCCTTGCTGTCTCGTTGCAGCATCTCCTCTCCAAAGAGACAGCAAGTCCG
>JACMJO010000154.1 GCA_014380605.1 Fimbriimonadaceae bacterium
AGCGTGTTCTCACTGCCGAGGTCAATGACCAGGTCAATGGGCAGAGTCTTGTTCCCAGGCTGCTTCCAAGAGCTGCCGGGGTTGCCATCCAAGAGTGCGTAAGGTTCGTTGCCAGTGACTCCGACGATCTTCCAGTCTTTACGGCATATGTCGAAATTCTCTAGCGTTACCGGACCGGACTTGCCTGTCGCCGGATCGAAAGCGATCGCCTTGAACCCAACTTTTCCGTCACCCGTCGGCACGAGGCCGGTAAAGCGCGAGGATTTTGTGGTCGGCGTGGAACCATCGAGCGTGTAATAGAACTGCGGGCCGACATCGCTGGAAGCAATCGAGACTTCTCCCTTTTGGTTGCGAGTAATGAGGGGGGCATCGAGAATCAGCGGCGCATTGTAGAGTCCGATGGTGGAGATAACCGGAGCGGCCCTCGAATCGGTGATGTTGAAACGAACCTGGGTCGCCACGACCCCGGGGAAGCGGAGGATGCGCTTGTAGCCAATGGTGCTGCCCCGAGCCACTTCCTTCCAATTGCCGTCGACGAAGGCCTCCACTGTGAAGCCTTTCACGCGCTGCCCGAGCCGGATGTATTCCTGCGCCAGGAAGCGATTGAACAAGGTCGGCTCCTTGAGATCGATAGTGAGCGACGCATTGGTGAGGCCGTCGTCCGTGGCCCAATACGTGTCCTTCTTTTCGTCCAAGGCGTTTAGCGGGCCGAATTCCTTGGCGCCGCCGCGGGTATTGGACGCTTCCGCTTTTGCTTGTTTGGCAAGGTTCAAGGCGAAGGTCTGCTTCACCACTTTGCCCATTTCTACGGCGTGCTTCACGTCGGTAGGGTGGATCGTGCCGTTTGGCATGATCGGGAAATTGAGCAGGAACGTGCCGTTGCGGCCAATGGAGTTGTAATACGTATCCAACAGCTGCGGAACGGTCTTCACCTTGTCGTCCTCAATCGGATGATAAAACCACTCGGGACGGATGGAGGTATTCACTTCGGCAGGAACCCAGGAGTCGCCACCTTCCAATCCGAAATGCAGCATGGGCCACGTCACGTCGCCCTTCGCGTTCAGCTGGCTCCAGTTCGTTTCGCCGACGTAGCCGGATTCCGTGCCGACCCAGCGCAGGTCGCCGCGATCACCGCCGTCGTTCCAGATCAGGATATTGGGCTGAAGCTTCCGCACCAACGCGTAGGTGTTCGACCAGTCGTAATAAGTCTTCGGATCGATCTTGCGCTCTTCATTCGCGCCGCCATAGTAGCCAGTCCCGCCATTCGCACCATCAAACCATACTTCGAACACCGGACCGTATTCGGTGAGGAGTTCCGTCAGCTGATTTCGGAAGTACGTGATGTATTCCGGCTTGCCGTAGTCCGCGCGGTTTCGATCCCACGGGGAGAGATAGACGCCGAACTTGAGGCCATATTCCTTGCAGGCATTGGCCACGTCGCGAACCATGTCCCCCTGCCCCTTTTTCCACGGGGCGTTTTTCACAGAATAGTCGGTGTATTTGGAGGGCCAGAGACAGAACCCGCTGTGATGTTTTGCGGTGATGATCACTCCTGTCATCCCCGATTCCTTGCACACCCTGACCCATTCGCGGGCGTCGAGCTTTGTCGGATTGAAGAGGTTTATGTCCTCGTTGCCAAATCCCCACGATTGATCGGTGTAAGTATTTAGCCCGAAATGAATGAAGGAGTAATACTCCATCTCATGCCACCGCATCTGATTCTCCGACGGCACGGGACCGAAAGGAGCGGGAGCTTTGACTTGAGCTCCGCAGACGCCAATCGAGAACAAGCAAAGGAGCAAAATTGCGAACGCGTTACTAGTCATAAAATTCGAGAATAAGACGGGCGAAGCATGTGAATCGCTTAGGCTCTGGTACGACAGGATCGGCGAAGTCCCTTCGCACCCGGCGGAGATTACTCGCCAAATTTCCTTCACTGTATAGCAACATTGCGAGGATGGAGCTTGATCAGTGGCAAATCGGTCAAACAGTTCCAAGCACGTCCACTTCGGAGCGCCAACTTCTTCCTTCTCGCGACCTTTACGGTCTGCGCGCCGAGACTTAGGCGGCGACTTGGCCCGTGGCTCCCAATTAGGCGTTGAGCTCCAGGGCGAAATCGACAACGTTCTTCACGATCCTACTTCAGAAGTTTGTCCTTGAACCACTGGAGCGCTTTCATCAACCCAGGGCCAAAGGTTTTGTCATCGTGGCCGCCTCCGGGAATGACCTCGAGCCTGTGCTCGACGCCAGCTTTGGCCAGGCCCTGATCCATTGCTTGAGCCTGTTGAAGGGGGACGACCTTGTCATCGTCGCCGTGAACGATCAGAGTCGGAGGGTATTTGGGATTCGCGTAGGTAATCGGCGAGATGTGCTTGGCCAAAGCTTCCATGACGTTTCATGGTCCCTTGGGG
>JACMJO010000155.1 GCA_014380605.1 Fimbriimonadaceae bacterium
AAGACGTGCCCATCGATCGCGAGGCGGAGACTCTCGCCGATGGGCGGGTCGATGGCGCGCTTATCCTGCGCGACGAGGACGATGCCATTGGCGCCGAACTCGCCAAGCAGAATTTCCCGTGCGTCCGATTCTTTTCTCGAAGCAACGATCACACGCCGTACGTGGATGCCGACAACGAAGCGGGCGGCAAGATGGCGACCCAGCATCTGCTCGACCTGGGCCACCGCCGGATTGTGTTCGTTCACGGGCCTGTTCACTCCAGTTCGTCCAACGATCGCATGGCGGGCTATCGAAAAGCCCTCGATCAGGCGGGAATCAAGCCGAGGACTGAGTGGGAGTTAGAAATTCCGTCCGCGATCTCCGACATATCTGCCTTGCGCGAATTGATGCAAACGCCAGATCGGCCAACCGCGCTGTTCGTCTGGTCGGATGATGTGGCTTTGGCGTGTATGACCATGTTGCACGACCTCCGGCTTTCCGTTCCTAAAGATGTCTCGGTAATCGGTTTCGACTCGTTAGAGGTCTGCGACCGGTCCGTTCCACCTTTGACCAGCGTTCGCCAGCCAGTTTTCGAAATGGCCCAAGCGGCCACAAAACAACTCGTATCACTTATCCGTGGAGAGGAGATTGCCGATCGGCAAGTTCTTTTTCCGCTTCAACTTGATCTGCGCGCCTCAACCGCGCCTTGCCCTAATCCAAAGATCTCGAGGTAACCAATGAAGAGAGCCTTTACTCTAATCGAACTACTCGTCGTTATTGCGATCATCGCAATTCTTGCGGCGATCCTTTTCCCTGTATTTGCCCAAGCCAAAGCGGCGGCAAAGGCGACTGCATCACTTAGCAACATGAAGCAGTTGGCCATCGGCAACCACATCTACTCGGCGGACTACGACGACATGCGAGTTATTCGCAATTCATTCGTGTCGGCGGCACCAAATGGTGATGAGTACTCCTGGAAGCAGCTTATTGCGCCGTATGTGAAGAACACCGATATGCTCGCTGATCCCGTCAACGCCATTGCCAAGTTTCCTGATTTCCACTCCGACCCTGCCATGCGAGCATTGTTTGGTTGGAACACTTTAAACCTTCCGAATAACCTTAAGTTCAAGCGAGGTTATAACCTTGCCAACATCTGGGGCGCAAGTTGGTTTGCCGACGGATCAGCGCTTTCGCTGACATCTTTTGAAAGTCCCGCAACCGTTTACGCGATCGTCGAAAGCAAGGTTGTATGGTCGGACATCGGAACGTACTACCCCTGGATTCAGAATGTCGATTCAGACACCTCCTGGATGGGTGGCGCTGCGCCGGTTACCGGAACTCAGTGGATTTGGAGCTCCGATAAGTGGAGCGGCAAGGCGTTCGTTGCTGCTTATTGGGACGGACACGCCAAGCGCATGGCTCACTCCGCTCACTGTGGCAAAAACTTCATGAACCAGCCAAACGGCTCATCCACGTACGACGAATGGAATATGGGCGATGCGGCTAAGCAGCGCGTTCTCTCGGGTGACACCTGGATGAATAGCTACTGTTCAACGCTTCCTAACCAATTCAAATAGACGTCATGATGACCGCCGAGGCAACTCGGCGGTCAAAACATATTATGAAATACATACTGAGCTTCCTTTTGATTGTGAGCATAGTTGGCTGTGGTTCTGGCCCCGCTCCGGACCCGCAAGTCGAGGGCAATCGGGTCGAAAACGCGAAGAAGATGCGCGAAGCGTTCCTCCGTGTTAACGGCAATTACGAACAGCTTTCTGCGTCCGAGAAATCAGACTTCGTTAAGATGTTTAATGGCAAAGAGTCCGACGCCCAACAAGCTTGGAACTTCATGAAGACCCAGGGTGTTGGCCGCACGGCTGGACCCTCGCAACCCGGACCAACTGGCGGCTAGCGGCCTAGTCAGCCAGGAATTTCTTTCCTGCAACTCAAGCCAACTAGTGTGCCTTTAAGTGCAGGATTTCTTCAAACGTAACGCGTCCACCTAGCTTGTGATGTGTTCAATTCAGGGCCGGAAAGTCCCAGGGAATCCATGTTGACCGCAATTCTTGCCGCCGTCTCAATATCTGCCGACATCAAGTCCGACCCCGTCATCGCCGACCTGCAAAAGCGTGCATTCGACTTCTTCTGGCAAGAATCCCATGCCAAGACCGGCCTGACGAAGGACCGCGCCTCCAACATCAAAGATACCGACGAATACAACATCGCTAGCATTGCTTCTACCGGCTTTGCCCTAGCCGCCTATCCGATCGGAGTTGAGCGGAAATGGCTCGACCGGAAGAAGGCGTACGACCGGACTATCCTGACCCTCAAGTCGATCAACGACCTTGTCGAGCACGAGCATGGCTGGCTCTATCACTTCATCAACTGGGAGACCGGAAAGCGAGAGTGGAAGAGCGAAGCCTCAACGATCGACACCGCGATCCTCCTTGCCGGAGTCATCGCCGCGGAGCGGTATTGGAAGGATGAGGATGTCACCGACCTGTCCGAGAGATTTTGGAAGCGGATCGATTGGCAATGGGCGGTTTCTGATGGTGGCAAGAAGCCTGATGAGAGCCTAGTCGGCCACGGCTGGAAGCCCGAGGAAGGATTCTTGAGCGGTCGATGGTCGGCCCAGTACAGCGAAGAGAAGATGATCTACGTGCTTGGCTGTGGGCTGAGCGACATGCGCACAGATGGCTGGGAAAAGATCGGACGGAAGTTTGAGACCTATAAGGGCATCGAGTTCATCACCGGCGGTCCCTTGTTCATGCATCAGATGAGCGAGGGCTTCTTTGACTTCTCAGAGATGCGCGACCGTCTTGGGATCAGCATTTGGGTCGCGACCAAGAATGCAGGATTGGCGAATCGGCAGTACTGCATCGACAATCCCAAAGGATTCAAGGGCTACGGGCCTGATTTCTGGGGGCTTAGCGCTTGTGATACGCCGACGGGTTACCAGGCGCTCGGAGCACCGGGATGGATCAATGACGATGGCACGATCACTCCGACTTCGACAGTTGCTACCGCGCCATACACACCTGAACTTGCCCTTTCATTCTTGCATCACATGCGCAAGGAGCATCCCAAGGCTTGGGGACGATATGGATTCCCGAACGGCCACAACCCAACCAAAGATTGGATTGATCCCGACGTCATCGGCATCGACCTGGGAATGATGCTCCTGAATGTGGAGAATGCCCGGAATGGGTTCATTCACAAGCTGACATCTTCGCATCCGGCAATCAAGCGCGGGATGCAGAAATTGGGATTTAAGAAGGCTCCGGGCTCGAACAAGGGGCCGTTACGGGCTAAGTAACACGCAATCGGTATTGTGCCCACGGCTACACGCTCCGCGTTCCCTACGCCTATACACTCTGACGGGGTCCCAACCCTCACGCTCAAGTAATCTCTCGCCTTGCCCTTACTTGACCTATTCACGCCCGAGCAATGGACGCTTGGGTTGGTGACCGCGCTGATCGTCGGTTTTAGCAAGACCGGTATCCCAGGGGCGGGAGTTTTGGTTGTGCCGTTGATGGCCTATGCCTTTGGCCCTCGGCTGTCGATTGGGACGACGGTCATCCTGCTCATCATCGGCGATGTGTTCGCCGTCTATTGGTATCGCCAACACGCCAAGCTGGAGCACATCTGGAAGCTGGTCCCTTGGGTGGTCCTTGGGATGGTTCTTGGCGGGTTTGCTCTGTACGCGCTTGGCGAGAAGCATGGCAAGGACATCATGAGCCCGATCATCGGCGGAATGGTGTTGCTGATGATCGCCCTGAGCCTGCTCAGAAAGCGTCTTGGCGATCGGCTAACCCCTCATTCCAAGGTGGGTGTGAAACTGACGGGAGCGGCGGCGGGATTTTCGACCACTGTTGCCAATGCCGCTGGTCCCGTGATGGCGATCTACCTCCAGGGAACGGGCTTGATGAAGGAGCAGATGATTGGCACCAATGGCTGGTACTTCTTCATTTTCAATGTGGCGAAGGTGCCTTTGTATGTGGCGTTGACCTTGCTGACTCCGAGCGACCCAGTCTGGAACAAGCAAACACTTACTTTTTCGCTGGTTGCTTTTCCCCTGGTGGTGTTGGGGGCTTTCCTAGGGCGGTGGTGCTTGCCTAAGATCAACCAGAAAGCTTTCGACGCTTTGGTGCTGGTCCTGGCCGCAGTTGCGGCGGTTAGGTTGCTCTTGGCCTAGGGATACACTCAGGCCATGACCGAATCACGCCTCGATGAACTCTGGACCTTTGTCCGATCCATTCCCGAGGGTCGGGTTTGCGGCTACGGGGCGCTTGGGAAGGCGATGCGGAATCCGGTTTCCGGATTATTGATCGGCCGTTGGATGGCAGTCTGCCCGTCGGACGTTCCTTGGTGGCGGGTGGTTGCGGCGGATGGGCGGTTGCCAGTTTGGAAGAAGGACCCCAACTTGGAGGTAATCCAGCATGATCGATTGGCCGAGGAAGGCGTTGATTTTGACTTGGAAGGCCGGGTGCGGATGGATGGGTATCGGTGGGAGCCTTAGGCAGCCACTCCTGCCAGCGCCCGGAACGTCTCGACCGCATAAGCCACGCCATGATCATCCACATCAGCATGGAGGACTAGCCTCAGTCGCTTCGGCGCGACAGGGAAGCACCAAACTCCCTTCTCATGGAGTCTCTCGGTCCACTCATTCGCTTGAGTTTCCGTGCCGACCAAAACCATATTGGTCTGCACGCGATCCCAGTCGATGGTTAGCCCCGGAAGCTCGCTGAGGGATTGGGCCAAAGATCGGGTTCGACGGTGGTCGTCGGCAAGGCGGTCCACCATCTGGGTGAGGCTAACGATTCCGCAAGCGGCGAGGATTCCTGCCTGGCGCATTCCTCCGCCTAGCCTCTTTCGCCAAATGCGCGCTTCCTCTATGAAATCAGCCGGACCGCACAGGAGCGAACCGACGGGAGAACGAAGGCCTTTGCTCAGGCAGAAGTTGACGGTGTCAACCTTGCTGGCGATCTCTTTGACATCGACTCCCAGGCCAACTGCCGCGTTGAAGACCCGAGCGCCATCTAAGTGGATTTTCATGCCGTGCCTCTTGGCAACGTCCTGATACGCCGCCATGGTCGCAAGCGGAATGATCGTTCCTCCGCCTCGATTGTGGGTGTTCTCAAGGCAGAGCAGGGAAGTGCCTGGCGTATGGAGGCTGCGCTTGAGGACGTGGGATTCCACCACCGCAGGGTCCATGATGCCCTTATCGGAGGGAAGTGTCCAGGTGACGACGTTTGAGATGATCCCAGGTCCACCGACCTCGTAATAGATCATGTGGGCTTCCTCTTCGATGAGGACGGCATCGCCCCGGTCGCAATGGACCGCCATCGCGATCTGGTTGCCCATGGTTCCACTTGGAACGAAGAGCGCGGCTTCTTTGCCGACCATTTCGGCGGCGAGTTCTTCCAGCTTTGCGACCGTGGGCTCATCGCCGAGGACGTCGTCGCCCAAAGGAGCTTCCGCCATCGCCTTGTACATCTCGGCTGAGGGGCGGGTGACGGTGTCAGAGCGGAGGTCGACGATCATGAGTTGATTATGTGCGGGTTGCGGCTTTTCAGGTTATCTGTCGGATCAGACTAATCAGTCCGATCAGACAGATCCCCTAGACCAGCATCGCCAACAACTCCGCAGTTTCGGCAACCGACTCCTCAAATGCCTGTACCGCGAACTCGATCTGTGCAGGCGTGATGATAAGGGGAGGCTCAAAACGCAGGATTCGAGGGTTG
>JACMJO010000156.1 GCA_014380605.1 Fimbriimonadaceae bacterium
AGGGGTCACTTCACCCGACCCCAGACACAGAGCCGGCACAGCAAGAAGGTGTGGGGATGTAAATCCAAAATTGGATCGGCAAAAAGCGAGGGCGGTATTTGGACCCGTCTTTTCCATCACCCGAGCCATGGGAACGTTCATGGACATCTTGAAAGCCGTGGAAACGGACGGAGTTCCGCCGTATCTGCCGCTTGAATTTTTTGGCGTCCAAGGTTTTGCACCCGGCATGGGCCACGAAAACTTCTCGTTTGAAACCGAATCGTTGATACTGACAGCTCCAGTCGAGAATGCTGTCGCATAGATAAAAGGTTTGAAGCTCGATCCAGGCTGGCGATACCCGTCTGTGACCACATTGAATTGGTTCTTCTTAAAGTTGAGTCCGCCGACTTCGCAGAGTATTCGACCATCGCGATCCATCGCCACGAAAGCGGCAGTTGTGACGCCTTGCCTTCTGTGGTTCTTGACCGTCTCCTTGACGGCGGCCTCAGCCACAGACTGCATGGTGGTGTCGAGGGTCGTGTAAATCTTGTATCCGCCTTGGGAAAGACTGATGTCCGGGAAGTCTCTCTTCAGCGACTCCAAAACGTGCCAAACGAAGTACTCCGATCGCAAGAACTTCTCGGATTCCCCATTCACGTGACGATTGAACTTGTACTTTTCCGCCTTGGCTTTTTCGTATTCGTCCTGCGAAATCATGCCCTCTCCGATCATCGTTCGAAGAACGATGTTTCGGTTGTCGATCGCCTTTTCTGGGTTGCGGAATGGATTCTCGTCGCTCGGCCTTCGTACGCAACGGGCAAGGAGAGCAGCCTCGCCAATGGTCAGTTTGTCAATCGACTTATGGAAATAAACATCCGCCGCAGCGGCGATGCCATGGGCTCCTCCTCCAAAGAAGACTTTATTCATGTAGAGCTCAAAAATCTGCTCTTTGGTCAGCTTCTGTTCGATGGTAAACGCCATCGCCATGTCGCCAATTTTCCGCTTAAGTGACTTCTCGCTATTGGTGTAAAGCAACTTGGCGAGCTGCATGGTGAGGGTTGAACCGCCTTGAGCTGCTCTTTGATCTCTCACATTGGTGAAGAGGATTCGCCCAAGCGCATAGTAATCGACGCCGCGATGATCGAAGAATCGCTTGTCCTCGGCGGCTAGAACTGCGTTCTTGACGGTATCAGGGATGTCTTCGTAGTTGATCGGCTTCCTGTACTCGGCGCTGACTTGATAAAGAAGCACCCCATCTGCGCTGAAAATTTTTGATGGAGGCCTCTCAACCTGTTGCATCAGGTCATCGAGGTTTGAGATCTTTGCTTCAGCGACCTTGAGTTCTTGGCCAAACATGTAGGCAAAAGCAATCCCTCCAATACAGAAAAGAGTGCTTCCAACAAGGAAACACCGCTTTGTCCACTTCCACCATCGGGGACTTGCCTTGCGAGTTTTGCCGACCCTCTTGGCCGACGTACGGGCCGCCACAGCCATCAGTATAACTCCTGGGGGTTAGCCACCAAGACGTTGGGCCAACTCGCGAAGCTTTGCTTCGGGTAGTTCGCCAAGCAGGACGAAGGACGCTCCGCCCTTTTGCCAGCTATAAGTGCTGAACCGCTCACCACGTCCAGACATTTTAAGCCGGTTTGGGTCGATTGCAGCCTTGACTTGAAAAAATGAGACTCTTCCATCCTTGTTTACGTAAACTTGGACGAGCGCGGGCACGTTCTCAATTCGCTGAATTCGCGTTGACTCTAGCTTAAATGGGTCCTTTGGCGAAAGGCTGACGTTCTGAAAAGCACCGCGCTGCACCATTTCCGCCAAACGATCACGTGGCGAGATGGTTTTGGCACCCCTGATATTCAGCTGAAAGTCTGACCGTTTGAGCTGTGGCGAAAAATCGACCCTCGTGAACTCTGAAGATGCCTGTTGCTCGCCTGCCTTGTTGTAGAAGACCCTCTTAAGCACGAGCCCAGACTTTGGATCGATCCACATTCGCATGAAGACCGTTCCATTAGGCCCCACCATCTCAAGCTTCTTCGTATCAACGCCGGCAATTTCGTTGCCGTTCTCAATTCGAAAAATGGGTGGAGCCTTCTGGCCGCCTCGCCCCATCTTGCCCATTCGACCAAAATGCTCTTCGCGCCTCGGGGGCAGAATATCGATCTGGTTTCGGTCAGGAAAATAGTGGCGTCGTTCCGACTCGTCCTCAACGATTATCTGGCCCCGGTAAGACCCTTCATCCGGAAACCAAATTCGGGTTCTCATCCCATCTTTCAGGATGTACTCCGTGTGTTGCACCAGGTCCGGACCAAATCGCATCTGAACACGCCTAACGCCGCTGTACTTTAACTTCTTGGAAGCCTTCATGGCCTGCTCAAGCAGCGGCGGAATGTTGCCGCCTTCCTGAGCCCTAACCGAAGGCCCGACAAAGGAAGAAGCCAAAAGCCCGATAACGAGGATGAAGTTTCGCATCATAGGGAACCGAAATCCACCTCGCCAAACTCGTAACTTGCGGCCGCTGACCGCTTGGAAACCACTTCGTCAGGATTCAATCCGACGCCTGTAATGTCGCCATAGCTAACGCTGTCTTTGTGAGTTGCGACTAAGCTCTCTTCCAAAGCTGAGCTAGAAGCAAGTTTGATTGGATCGGAACCCGGCGAAGTGTTCGTCATCATCAGCACGGCCAAAGCGCCTGCCAGTCCAAGTCCAAGAGTTGGGCTTGCGATCCATGCGAAGCGTCGCTTCCTTTGTTTGGTTTGGATCGACGCAAGGACTCTTTGATTCAATTCGCTTCGCCAAGTCATGCTGACCGGCTCATCTGAAACGCCACGAACCGCCTGACGAATCAGTTGCTGGGCGTCCGAGCCTAGCTGCAAATCAAGTTCCTTTTCTGTCATGTCAAGTCCATCCATTTCGACTTCTTTCTTTTCAAACATTAGGACACCTCCGCTTGGAGATAGTTCCGCAGGTGTTGTTGCAAATGAGCTCTTGCTAAGAATAATCGGCTCTTTACGGTGCCAACCGGCACTCCCACCATCTGGGCAATCTCCTCGTAGGGTAGATCTTCTTTGTCATGGAGGAGCAACACGCTCCTCAATTTTTCGCTCATGGTGGCGATCGCCGACTCTATGGCGGTTGCCATTTCAGAGTCCAGGGCAATCTGGTCTGGCTGCCATCTGGCGTCTGGAACATCGAAAGTTTCGTCGATTTCCGTGGTTCCTTGCAGACTCACTTCCGATGGCGACCTGGCGTTCTTTCTCGCCCGATCTACGCACAGGTTATAGGCGATCCTGAACAGCCACGTTCTTACCGAGCATCTGCCGTCGAATCTATGAAAGCTCTGGAACGCCCGAATAAAGACGTCCTGAGTTAGGTCGGCTGCTTCATCGGGATTTGAAACCATCCGCCGAATGAAGCCAAACACACGGTTCTGATAGGCATCCACCAGCTTGCCAAACGCCTCGTAGTCTTGTTTGCGACAACGATCTACAATCGCGAGTTCGGTTGCGTGATCCGTTTGGTTGCCTGAACTCAATCTAGCAGCTCCGATGCACAGTTCCATGTTCTGGAATGTATTAACGATTCGGTTTCCCTAAGGTTCAGTATGCGTTGACCCAGTCCCGGGGCCAAATGAGACCCTAGAGACCTTCCATACGTCGGGTCATCAGGGATGGTCACCAGGTTAAGGCGATTGGGACTTCGCCGCCTCGATGATCAACTGATAGGCAAGTCGAGCCGTGTCAATCAAATCTTTCCGGGAAATGAACTCGTCGTGGGTGTGAATCATATCCATTCCTGTTGCCACAACGATGCAAGGCACCCCTTTCTGGTTATAAATATTTGCGTCGCTGCCTCCGAGCGTTGTCCTTAGAATCGGATCGAAGCCCAGGGTTCGACTGGCTCGTTGCGCGATCTGTACGACATCGCTTTCCGGGGACACCTCATAGGAGACGTAGTGCCGCTTGTGCTGAATCTCAACTTCGGTATGCCATTCCCTTGCGGCTGCTTCAAAACGGGCAATCATGTGATCAACCTGTTTGTCTAATTCGGGGATGCTGGTGCTTCGAGCCTCGGCCTTAATCTTCACAAATGGACAGACCACATTGGTCGCGGTTCCCCCTTCGATAATTCCCAGGTTCGCGGTCGTCTCTGGACCGATTCGACCAAGACACATTCCATTGATTGCTGCGGCGGCGACTTGGATCGCATTGATTCCCTTCTCCGGGTCCTTGCCAGAGTGAGCAGGCTTGCCGATAATCTTGATGTCCAGCTTGTCGTGCGTAGCGGTCTTGTTAACAAACGAGCCGACGGGAGGACCAGTGTCAAGGACGTAGCCGAAGTCGAGGCCAAGATCCTCGATTTTCAAGGCGGCGGCTCCCAGAAGGCCAATCTCCTCCGACACTGAGAATAGGAGGCAGACGTCGCCGTGAGGCTCGTCCGTTTCGATTAAAGCCTGAATAGCTTCAATTGCCGGAGCCATTCCTCCCTTGTCATCTGCGCCAAGGATGGTGTCGGAGTCGCTGAAGAAGGCTCCATCCCGGTCCCCGATCACCAGACCTGCTGTTGGTTCGACCGTGTCGAAGTGCGCTGACAGGAAAATTCTAGGCGCATCGGATTTATTGCCTCGAAGCCATGCGATAAGGTTGTTGGCGTTGCCGCCGATCTGTTCGCTTGCATTATCCTCAGACACCTCTAAACCCATCCCTTCGAGGTGCTTTCTAACGAAGGCGACGCTGTTTGCTTCCTGAAGCGAAGGGGCGTCAATGAGGCAGAGGTCTTTGAAGAGCTTTACCAGCCGTCCCTCGTTGATCACGGTTCTAGCTCGACCCCTGGGTCCCAACCTTGCTCGCTGGCGAGCATAAGGACCTGTACCTCCATGTCTTCGTGGACGCGAGACTGGCACGAGAGCCTGAACTGGCCAAGAACTCCGTCTTCCTCAAGGCACTGGCGCTCAACCTCTCCCATCGGCGGTTCGGGCGTGATGAATTTCACGCGGCAGGTGGTGCAGCGCGCATTGCCTCCGCATCGGTGGCTAATGTCGATACCGTTATGTTCGATCGCAAGGGCAAGCTTCGTGCCCTCCTCGACCTCGAACTGTTTGCCGTTGGCGGTGACGTTGTAGGTAGCCATGTTCCCGATAGCTTACGCGGAAGCGGCGGTAGGTATCAAGCGCGTTCGACGATGATTTGGAATCGCGGTCACTCCCATCACCGAATCACTTCCATCATCACCCAGCGGCTGGTATCCTTCCCCCTCGGAATGCCCGACCTTTTAGCCGCTCCCCTAATCCGTGACGTACCCGATTTCCCTAAGCCCGGAATCCTCTTCAAAGACATCACGCCGGTACTTGAAGACCCGGTCGCTTTCAAAGAAGTTGTGGACCTTCTGGCCGAGGATGCGAGGAAGGTTGGGGCAGAGACCATTGTTGGCATTGAGAGCCGTGGATTCATTTTCGGCGTTCCCGTCGCGATGAAGCTGGGCCTTCCCTTTGCGATGGCCCGGAAGCTGGGAAAGCTTCCCTTTGACAAAATCTCTGAGGAATACGCCCTGGAATACGGGACGAATGTGGTCGAAATGCATACCGACGCGATAAAGCCCGGGCAGAAAGCCTATATTGTCGACGACCTCTTGGCGACTGGCGGAACGGCGGCGGCCGCAGCCCGGCTCGTTGAGAGGCTAGAGGGAGAGGTCTGCGGCTTTGGCTGCATGATCGAGCTTTCATTTCTTAACGGGCGGGAAAACTTGCTCGGGTATCACATTCACGCACTCATGGAGTTCTAAACATGAAACAAGCTCTGAAAATCACTCTGCTTTTGATCGCGCTCGTAACGTCGATTGCCCTCGCGGCCGACAAACTGACGGTTAAACAGCTTCAAAAGGAAGCAACGAAATTCGATGCCAAGGAAGTAACGCTGGTTGGCAAGGTCGACAAGTTTCAACAGAAGACGAGCAAGGCCGGGAACGACTACTTCGTATTCAAACTGGTCGACAAGGATGACAAGAAGTCTACGGTCAATATTTACGGCCAGGGCAAATTGGAAAAGCCCCCGAAGGATGGCGACTCCGTCGAGTTGAAGGGCACCTATCGCGTCGAGAAAAAGATCGGCAACAGCACCTACAAGAACGAGTTGCAGGTTAAGCCGGACCAGATCAAGATTCTCGGATCCGCGAAGTGAGTTGCCGAGTTTCCCCTTAGCGCCCAACTACAATGAAGCCGGACCCCGTTGCTCCCCGCTTGATT
Organism: Fimbriimonadaceae bacterium; assembly: GCA_014380605.1. Classification (GTDB taxonomy): domain Bacteria; phylum Armatimonadota; class Fimbriimonadia; order Fimbriimonadales; family Fimbriimonadaceae; genus 55-13. Next base: position 6,224 of record JACMJO010000156.1, read on the forward strand.
GGGGTCATGGGGCCAACCGCTTCGGGCAAGACCGGGTTGGCAGAAGAACTTGCCGATCATTTTCACGCCCAACTGGTCAACGCCGACTCTTTCCAGGTCTACCGAGGGCTAGATATCGGCACCGCCAAACCCGAGCGAAAGGATCGCTACAAGCTTCTTGACATCAAGAATCCGACGGAAGGGTTTGCGGTCGGCGAGTTCGTGAAGTTGGCCCATGAGGTTTGTGCGGACTGCTGGGCAAATGGACAGTCGGTCGTTGTCGTCGGAGGCACAGGACTCAACACCAGGGCCCTATTCGAAGAGTTCACCGATATGCTGGGAACTCCAGATCCCGAGCTTAGAGCGGAATTAAATGCCCAGTTGGAACGAAGTGGCCTAGATTTCCTCGTACAGGAGTTGGAGTTGTTGGATCAAGGGGCATTTCAACGAGTGGATCGCGCAAACCCACTGCGGGTTATACGAGCAATCGAGCGCGCCAAAGGAAGTAAGTCGGCGATTAAGTTTGAACTTCCTCCATTTCGGCGAACGAAATTTGCCCTAGAAATTACGTCTTACAACTTGAATGAACGCATCGAATCCCGAGTGCGGGAAATGGTGCAAAATGGGTGGGCTCTTGAGATTGAGCGTCTGCGCGAGGAAGGCTATCGCTCAGATGATCCTGGATTCCGAGCGATCGGATACCGGGCCATGTGGGACGTAGTCGAGGATAGGAAAGAGTTGGAACAGGCGATCGCCGATACCGTCGTGGAAACGCGACAGTATGCAAAACGGCAACGCACGTGGCTCCGAAGCGAACCGAACCTCATCCGCCTGACAGCCGATCCGGGAGAGAATCCTCTCCGGCAAGCAATGCATTACTTGGCCGTTGAAATGAATTAGGAGTTTTGATATGGGTAAGGCAATTAACCTTCAGGATATGTTTCTCAATCAGGTTCGGAAAGAGGGCATCGCAGTGACGATCTACCTCACGAACAGCGTCCAACTTCGCGGCCAAGTCCGCGGCTTCGATGCGTTTACGGTCCTATTGGACGCACCAGGAAAACCGACACAATTAGTGTATAAGCACGCGATCGCAAGCATCGTTCCAGCTAAGGCCGTGGGAAGCTATAAGCCGGCGAGTGAAATGGACGGCGCAAACCCAGAGTAATGATTCGATTCACCAAGATGCAGGGCATAGGCAACGACTTTGTGATGGTCGATACCATCTCGGAGCCGTTGCCCTCCTTGGATGTTGGCGATCTGGCCCGTAAGGTCAGCGATCGTAAATTTGGAATTGGCGGAGACGGCCTCATTCTCGTCGAGAAGGGAAATCAGGCGCCTTTCCGAATGCGGATGTTCAATCCCGACGGCTCAGAGAGCGAAATGTGCGGCAACGGCATCCGCTGTTTCGCCAAGATGCTCCGGGATAAGGGCCACCTCGAAACCGAGGATGTCGACGTTGAAACCGGCGCAGGACTTCTTCACCTAGAGATTGGGCACGGCGGGAATCTGGTGACGGTCAATATGGGTCCCGCGAGACTCACACGAGGCGAGATTGGAATGCTTGGGGAAGCTATCGAGTCCTATCAGGACATCCCAACCGAGACAATGCTGGGAACTCTTCCCGCCACCGCCGTTTCGATGGGCAATCCGCACTTGGTGCTGTTCGTTGCCGACGCCGCGTCGGTGCCTTTGCAAGTGGTGGGTCCTGAGTTGGAATACCATCCGTTACTCCCGAATCGCACGAACGTACACTTTGTGCAAACTTTGGATCGGCAGACGCTGATACAAAAGACTTGGGAGCGAGGCGCCG
>JACMJO010000157.1 GCA_014380605.1 Fimbriimonadaceae bacterium
CATGAAGCGGTCGCCGAGGAGAGAGCGTTCTTTGCCAAATCTGACCAGATGCCAGATGCGATCTACGTGTTCAGCGACGGGATTCAGCATCTGGTCGTTGACCCAATCAGCGGCCAGATCCACCGCCCATTTTTCGAGCGAGTTTTCGGTGCGCTCTGCCAGCCGGGGGAAGATGAAAGAGCCTCGCAATGGCTCGCCGAGATGGCTCAAAGCGAACCGGTCCGTCGGCGAACAGACGACGACATCGGCATCGCGATCGCCCGGAGGTTAGGTCCTTGATCGCTCATAGCGACCACGGGGTGTTGCTGGCTGGAGATCGTCGGGAGTATCGGCTCGGCGAGAAGATCGGCGAGGGTGGTGAGGGCGCGGTATACCTTGTGGAGAATCGCCCAGACTTGGTGGCAAAGGTCTACCACGACTTCGACTATACGCGAGCCGAGAAGCTCGACTACATAGCGGGGCTGGGTGAGAAGCGACTCCTTCAGATTGCGGCTTGGCCGCTCAGTTCGCTCCGCGATGCCGAGAACCGCGTGGTCGGATTCGTCATGCCTCGACTGGACGGTTGGCAGCCCCTCCACACGGTCTACAACGTTCGTATCCGGTTGCAGACGCATCCGAACCGCTCGTGGAAGTTCCTACTAAGGGCGGCGAGAAACCTTGCTGTATGCGTCAGCCAGGTCCATGACAAGGGTTTTGTGGTTGGTGATATGAACGAGTCCAACGTGCTCGTGGATCACAGGGCGATGGCCAAGCTGATCGATGTCGACAGCTTCCAGGTTCACATCGGAGATCGGCTTCACGGTTGCTTTATCGGACGGCCCGAACTCCTTGCTCCTGATTTGCAGGGGCACTCGCTTGAGGGGGTAGCTCGGACGGTCGAGCATGATCGATTCGCCCTCGCGGTCTTGATATTCCAGCTATTGGCATTTGGCCGACATCCCTTTGCAGGTCGACAGGCAGACGATGTCGAGCGATCTCTGGAGTCCTCGATTCAGCAAGGGCACTATGCCTACTCTAGGGCCCGCCCTGGTCCCCTAACCCCACCGAAGCATTTCAACTTCGACTTTGTCTCCCAACAGATTCTCGATCTCTTTGAGCAAGCCTTCGACCCGAAGAGCAACCGGCGTCCGACCGGATTGGAGTGGTTTTCTGCCCTGAGGTCCTTGGAACTGAATTTATCCGGATGCCAAGAAAACCCGAACCATCGCTACTGGGCCGAAATGGATAAGTGCCCCTGGTGCCGCTTAGAGGAGGAAGGCGGGATCTCCCTCTTTCCAAACAAGATCTGCTCCGATAACCTTGCTGATGAAGCGAATCTTCTCTGGCAACCGATCCCCCGATTAGTCAATCGCTTCGAAGTCCTGCCCGAGCCCGTGTGGGTTGATTACGCGGACACCACTCCAGCGAAGTTGCACTGGCTTGAGAAGCTGAGCAGCGGAAGCAGTACCATCGCCATCTTCATTCTTGTGATGGGTTTTCGTTCGATTGTGGATGGGGACAGGGCTTTCTTGATAGGGGTGGGTCTCGTGGCCCTCTTGTGGAGTTGGCCCGGACTAAGGAACGAGCCCAAGCGACGGCGATTGCTCAGGGCCAATCGAAAGCAGAACGAGTTAAACCTTCAATATGCAGGGACAGCATCACGGGAGGTCTTTGAAGCCAGGATTCATATGCTCGAGCAAAAGAGAGACGTGCTTAAGCATGTTGACGAGGCGACAGAACAGGTTCGTCAAGGGCTGATCCGTGCGAAGTACCGACGCCAATTGAATGGGTTCCTAAAGAAGTATTCGATCCTCGCCGCCGACGTTGGTCCTTATGGCGGCGACCAACTGGCAAGCACTTTCGACCGTGGGATCAGAACGGCGGCGGACGTTACCAAGGAGGCGATTGATCAACAACCGATCGGACACTCGAACGTCCTCATTTCGCTGCTGCAATGGCGCATGCAGCTTGAAGATCAGTTTTGGAGGACCGGCGGGTTTCAGTTGGGAGCAATTGAGGAACAACGTCTGAATACACGCATGAACAAAGAGATTCAGCAAGCAAGGCGTGAACTGAGAGAAGCGCCCGAACAGTTGGGAGCAATGATCGATGACATCCGACTGAAGCGGGTGGAGTTGATGCAGAAGGCGGAGCCTTTGCAAGCGACCATTCGCGAGCTTGGCCCAAGGGTGCTGGCGTTCGAGTTACTGAATAAGCCCAAGGAAACCCGGGCCATCGAGGAAGCAAAAGTCCCACACGCGTAACGTCGGGAATGCAGACGCTGTCAAACCTCATGTGAACGCTCAACCGATGCCGTCCAGAAGCGCCACTCCGTGGGGTGCGATCTTTTCCTTTTTTTCGGCCCTGCTCTATGGAGTTTCGCCGATCGACCTCATTCCCGACATCATCCCCGTTCTAGGGTGGCTGGACGATGCGGCGATCGTGCCGATCATGCTTATCTTGGCTCTGTTCCAATACATGAAGGTCAAGAAGCGAAACGATGCCGCCGCGA
>JACMJO010000158.1 GCA_014380605.1 Fimbriimonadaceae bacterium
AGGATACAAGGTCAAGAAGTCTCCACGCCGACAGGCCCGTCAGACTGCTTCAATATGCTATACTCCCCTGAAACAAGGCGCCTAAAGGTGGCTTATAGCCGCCTTTTTTTGTACCGCCACGAGGAGAAATACGCGATGGACATCATGCAGCAGTTGAAGCAGATCGCCCAAGAAAGGGACATCGCGGTCGAGGAATTGGTAGAGCAGATTGAGGCCGCGCTTGCCGCCGCCTACAAGAACTTTATCAACGTCCCGCACGATGTTCGCGTCGAAGTCCACGTCAAGCTGGACCCGGACAAAGGTTGGTCGGCCACCGTTGGAAAGGAGGTCGTGGCTTTTGTCACGGAGCCCGCGTACCAGATCAGTTTGGTCGATGCGCGCAAAAAGCGTTCCGATGTTGAGATCGCCGACTTTGTCGAAATGGAAGTCGATCCCAACCGCTTCGGCCGAATCGCGGCAACCGTTTTCAAGCAGGTCCTTAGTCAAAAGCTTCGCGAAGCCGAGACCAAGCAAATCCACGATGTGTTCGCCGAAAAGATGGGCGATGTCGTCTCAGGAACCGTTACGCGACGGGAAGGATCGAGCATCTACGTCCAGGTCAACAAGATCGAATGCGAGTTGCCGAAGCGTGAGCAGGTCCCAACCGAACCGTATCGGCAGAACGACCGGCTTCGCGTGTACGTCTTAAGGGTAGACGACGCCACCAAGAGACTTAGGGTCATCGTCTCTCGCACCCATCCAAACCTGCTCCGAAAGCTGTTTGAACTTGAGGTTCCAGAGATTTCTCAGGACATTGTTGTAATCAAAAGCGTTGCCCGGGAGCCGGGTCAACGAAGCAAAGTCGCGGTTATCAGCATGGACGAACGGGTGGATGCGGTTGGCTCTTGTGTCGGCCCCCGAGGCTCGCGAGTCCAGGCGATCGTAGACGAACTCTATGACGAGAAGATCGACATCGTGCCGTTCAGCGACGATTCGTACACATACATCACGAATGCGCTGAGCCCGGCGAAGGTGAACTCGATCAAGTTGAATGAGGAGGAGCACAGTGCGTATGTGGTGGTCCCAGACACGCAGCTATCGTTGGCTATCGGCAAGGGTGGACAGAACGTCCGACTCGCCGCTCGACTGACAGACTGGAAAATCGACATCCGTAGCGAAACCCAAGCCGTTACGGAAGGGAAGAAGTGATGGGCGGTGTTACGGCGTTTCGGTTTTCCGGTTCTCCGGTCCGAAGCGCCGCAACCCCGAATGACCGATATGCCGACCCGGACCTGCATCGGATGTAGACGCAAAGACGACCAAGGATCGTTTCTGCGCGTCTCCCGAGAGTCTGGGGGGCGCGTTGCTATTTGTGAAAGGGGTGGATTAGGAAGGAGCGCCTATTTCTGCCGAGAGTCGGCCTGCATCGAAGCGGGACTGGTCAAAGAGAAGCTGGCGAGAGCGCTCAAAACAACGGTTACGGAGGCCCAGAAGGCCGAATTGAAAGAAGAATTAGTATGCAAACTGAGGTAAAGAAGAAAGATATGAGCGTTGCCATCGCGGATATTGCAAAAGAGTTCGAGGTCGTTCCTGGCGTCGTCTATGGCGTTTTGAACGAACTTGGCTTGGAGCATGATGGCGCCTTGTTTGAGGCCGACACCGACACCATCGATTTGATCAAAGAGTCGTTGATGGAGCAGGTGGGCTCCAAGCAGGTTACGCTTGCGCCCGGCCGAACTCCACGAGACATCGCCGCCGCGATCGGAGTTGCCCAACCGGATATCCAAAAGGCCCTCATGATGAAGATGAAGGTCATGGCAACTTTGACGACCACGCTAAAGGACGATGTGGCCGAAAAACTCGCTGAGAACTACGGATTCACTATCCAGTGGGCAAGTGCGCCAAAGCCAAAGCCGGTCGTCCGAGCCGCCGTCCAGGGTGCGGCCAAGAAAAGTGGCGCCCAGGCTCGTCCTCCCGTGGTAACCATCATGGGCCACGTCGACCATGGCAAGACGTCTTTGCTCGACTATATCCGAAAGGCGAACGTTGCCTCGAAGGAGCATGGGGGAATTACCCAGCACATCGGCTCTTACCAGGTTGAGTTGCCAGAGGGCATTATCACCTTCCTCGACACTCCTGGCCAAGCGGCCTTCACTGCCATGAGAGCCC
>JACMJO010000159.1 GCA_014380605.1 Fimbriimonadaceae bacterium
ACCATTCTCTTCAACGGCACAATCCGCGAGAACATCCACTATGGAAGGCTGAACGCAACACCCGACGAGGTAGAGCAAGCCGCAAAAGCCGCCAACGTCCACGAGTTCGTCCAAGGGTTTTCCAAAGGCTACGAAACTGTGGTCGGCGAGCGCGGCATCACCCTTTCGGGGGGCCAAAGACAGCGCGTCGCCATAGCTCGCGCGATTCTGAAGAACCCGAAAATTCTGGTTCTCGATGAGGCCACCAGCGCCCTGGACACCAAGAGCGAGTCCCTGGTCCGCGAGGCCCTGGATCGCCTCATGCAAGGTCGAACGACCCTGGTGATCGCCCACCGACTAACGACCATCCAAGCCGCCGATCAGATTGCGGTCATCGAGTCCGGCCAAGTAGTTGAAAAGGGAACCCACCGTCAGTTGCTAGACAAGGGCGGCCGCTATGCCGAACTCCACCAGATCGGCCAAGACCTCGATCTATTCCTGCCATAAGCCTCTTATCGCATGTAACCTGGAACATATACTTGCACTGGTGCCGTCCGACTCCCATGACCTTTGAGAATACGGATTCTGAACTGAAGTTTAGGGTGATCGTAAGCGCAATCGTTGGCGGTCCATTCGACCTTAGAAAGGACGATACCCTTCCAGAATCGGAAGCCAAAGAGTGGAAAGAATCCTTTATTCGACTTGGGGCAATTGAGCCGATCTACCTCAACTAGCGGAGGAATAAGCGGCAAGCCGCATTTTCCGTTTCCTCGCTGAACTGGTGGCCCAGTTTCTCCAAGAAAGCTTTGAACACGCCATTGTCTTCAACCGGCACCTGGACCCCGATAAGCACTCGGCCATAGTCTGAACCGTGGTTTCGATAGTGGAACAGGCTGATGTTCCAACTCGCACTCATTCCTTCCAAGAAGCTGAGCAAGGCTCCTGATCGCTCTGGAAACGAGACTTGGAACAACCGCTCATTTTCGGCTCCCGGCGATCTGCCTCCTACCATGTGTCGAATATGAAGTTTCGCCAACTCATTATCGGTTAAGTCGACGATCTCATATCCTTCGCTTCGCAGTTCTGCGATCAGGTGATCCGCTTCGTCTCGATTCGCGATACGGACGCCCGCAAATACGTGCGCCTCGGAGGAGTTCTCGTATCGGTAGTTGAACTCCGTGACGCTTCGGCTTCCAATCACCCGGCAAAATTGAAGAAAGCTCCCTGGCCGCTCGGGAATGGTGACCGCCAGAATCGCTTCCCGCTTCTCGCCGATCTCTGCTCGCTCCGAAACGTGTCGCAAGCTATCGAAATTGAGATTGGCTCCGCAAGCGATTGCAACAAGGTTCTTTTCTTTCAAGTCCGAACCTAAGGCGTGCCGCTTCAATCCCGCGTAGGCCAAAGCCCCAGCAGGCTCCAAGATGCATCGCCGGTCCTCGAAGATGTCCTTCATCGCCGCGCAGATCTCGTCGTTGCTCACGATGACCATCTCATCGACGACCTCTTTTGCGATCTGAAAAGTCAGATCTCCGACCCTCTTGACGGCCACCCCGTCGGCGAAGCGCCCAACGTGCTCAAGGGTCACAACCTGCCCGGCTCTCAACGACTTTGCCATCGCATCGCAGTCCTCTGGCTCCACTCCAATGATCCTAACTTCGGGCCGGAGTTCCTTGATCACCGCGCCCACTCCGCTGATCAGTCCGCCTCCACCCACCGCCACGTAAACCGCGTGGATCGGCTCGGCAAGTTGCCGCAGGATTTCGATGGCGATCGTCCCTTGCCCCGCAATGACCGCTGGATCGTCGTAGGGATGGATAAATGCCAGTCCTTGCGACTTTTCCAACTCACGTGCTTTGGAGTAAGCCTCATCGTAGTTATCGCCAAACAAGACGACTTCGGCACCCCACGACTTCACCGCCTCCACTTTGATGGTAGGTGTCGTGATCGGCATAACGATGACCGCCCGACAGCCCAATTTATGCGCGGAGAGTGCAACGCCTTGGGCATGGTTTCCGGCGCTGGAAGCAACGACGCCCCTTTCCAGCACGGCTGGGGGCAAGGAAGCCATTTTGTTAAAAGCTCCCCGAATCTTAAAGCTGAATACTGGCTGTTCGTCCTCGCGCTTCAGCCACACGCGGTTGCCGATACGTTTGCTGAGAGCTGGAGCGTATTCAAGCGGCGTTTCCCGTGCGACTTCATAAACGCGAGAAAGCAACGCCGCTTTCAATACTGCGTCCTTCATAGGAAACCGAAGGCTACCTTATGCCGTTCTGGTTTCCATTCCGATCAGAGCGTCGGGAGAAGGCTCGGTTTTTGAAGCATCGGACCCGTTCGTGGAAGGTGTGGAGGGGGTCTCGATGGTGCTCGGGGTTACCGCAAGGTCAGCCTGAAAACTGAAAT
>JACMJO010000160.1 GCA_014380605.1 Fimbriimonadaceae bacterium
GGAAGCGTAGCAAGCTTCACAGCGTGCTTCTCTCGCCATCCAAACCACCAAATTCCTTTGCGTTGAAGAGTTAGTCGGTGGGGCATTGGCGGAGGGGTTCTGCCGGCGCTAGGCGAGGCGATCGTGTCTATCTCTTTGTCAAACAGATACTGCCAAGTCGGCGTTTCGTAAATCGGAACCGGTTCCTGCGGCTTACCGTCAGGAGCCGGCGAATCGTCGATAACCGAGAGTCGGTAGGCGGTATCCGAATTGCCGGCACTCGCAACTTGGAGTTCGAAAGGAACTCGCTTCGAGAACGGGCCAACGCTCACCGCAGACTTTTTGGCTTCAACGGTGACAGCCGGAGCGGCCTGGACGGTCAAGGTTAGATAGCAGTTGGAAAGGGGCTTCCCTAATATCCCAAATGAAACGGCAAAGGGATAGCTGGCTGGCTCTGCGTGGATGGGTGGCTTCAGAAGAAACGCAACGTCGCCCGTTCCGCCCGGCGTGATGTTGACCTGGTCCCTGACTAAGGCGATCCAATCAGAGTCGAGGGATCGGTCTTCCTGCAAAACGTAGGTTCGGACGCCCGATTGGTCGTTGCTAACGGAGAATCGAACGAGGATCGTTTCACCGGGCCGAGCATAGAGAACGGTGCCTTCTTTTGGATTGGCAAAGACGTGGTCTGCTGGATAGGCGGCCGCTACATCCTCTAACTCCTCAGGCTCTTCTTCCTTGATTCCGTAGTCCACCACCTTCGGCGCAACGTAAACAGGCTCGGGCGTAACGACGGGAATCGGCTCCGGTTCTGGTTCTGGTTCGGGTTGAGGCCTTGAGGGAATTGGGGGCGGAGCAAGGTCAATCAGTTTCGGTCCGTTTGATACTGTATCGACCGGCTCGACAACGGAAATAGACGGTTGCTCGATGGGTTTTGACTCAAGCTTTACGGGTCAGGGAACTGGTTCAGGTTCCGGTTCAGGGATGGGCTCGATGATCGGGGGCTCTACTGCGATGGCCACAAGTTCCTCGACCTCGATGATCGGAGCGACTTCCTCCCGCGGAGCGATGGTTTCAAAAATGGGCGCCACTTCCCCTGGAGCCACAGCATCCAATGGCTCAACAACCTCTGGTTTCGTTTCAAAGATGGGCTCGACCACCGGAGGAGTCACTGACTCTATGGGCTTTTCAACCTTCGACTTCTTTGGTTTTTCCTTGGGCTTCTCAGTGGCCTGCTTCTTCTCTTCCGCCGGAACAATCTCAGGAGTCTCGATAACTGGCTCCTCGATAGGTGGAGGTGACTCTTGAACCGTCGGCATCTCCATCACCGGTTCTAGTCGAACTTCCTGAACAACGGGGGCAACAACAACCTCGACCGGCTTAAGCGATGGGGTCAATCGCATCACTAGCGCGATTGTTCCGTTCGACTCCACTGGATCGCCATTGAGGAACAGATGGACGGTGAACGGATAGTCGCCCGGCTCGGCTGTGCCCGTGCTGGCCAAGGTAACTCTAATCAGCCCCGATTCAAAGGGAACGACGGGAAGCTTAGGTTCCTTATCAGGCGCCCAGGGGCCGAGGCCGTCGACTCGGGCGGTGAAAGTCACGACCTTCTCGGCGTCATTTACGCAGGTGAAACCAAGGTCGAGGGGTTCGCCCGCAGGAACCTGGATGACCGTTCCTGGAGCCGGGTCGTCCCAAGACTTTTGATACGCGACGCTTGCCAAATCGTTAGATGCGAGCTAACTCGGTTCGTCGCTTACGCTGAGCGGCAAAGGCCACCACGTTCAAACCGAATTCGATCGCCCTCCTGATGCGATCTCGACTGCCTTCATCGTCTGGCTTGGCCAAATTCCCTTGCCAAGCTCCCCCAAAATCATGGGTGCTGAGAATAACTCCTTTGTCCAAGTCTCCCGTCAAGGCGCCCTTATCGGACCCGCCCGGAGGTGCGCTTGAGAACAGGTGATGCGATCGCATCAGCGCGGAATCCTTCGGAATGGCCTTCATTGAGGCTCCGGCGGCCTTGGCGATATCTGCAAAAGCCTTAACAAAGCCATCGCTTCCCTTGCTTGCTTCGGCAAAGAGCGTTCCGCCGCCATCCAAATACCGGCGAAGACCTTCCAACTGTTCCTTGTTCAGGGCTTGGAAATCGCCTTCACAACTGACGTAGAGAAGGAATGGCTCTGGCCCAGCGCCGGCTGTCCTAAGGTTGAAAAGACCATCGAAGCCGAGGTGAAAACCCAACCCGTTGGCCTCGCGGATCATGTTGTATAGACCCGCTCGATTCGGCTTCCAGGCTCCGGGGTCGGCGGAAGGAAGGAAGCAAAGCTCGCCCACCATGCCATCTGCATAGCAATGCGGGAAGGCCAGAATTCGATACAGGAGGTTCAGTTCGTCCTCAGCGGGATCGAAAGGGTTCTTTGCCTCTTTGACGGCCTTATCCTTTCCGGACCGATCCACCCTGGCGAGCTCAATGTAAGGCGTCTTCGCAAGCTCCTTAGTGGCAATAACCTGCCGACCTTCGACAAGCCGGAAATACTTCTTGCCTCCGCCCACCGTGATTGCCGATCGACTGTCATAGTTATCCTCATAGGCGATGGTGATATAAACCTGCCCCTTTTCTTCCAGGACAAACGATGCGGGCTCAGAGAGGAGTAGTGTTCGACCCTCGGAATCTACCGCCATCCCGGGGGCAACGACGACGGTCTTCTCCTGCTTACCGGATACGACGACTTCCAAACCCATTACAATCCCTGGCCGATGAGCTCCGGTCGCGTGCAGAGCGCGGTGTGAATTGTGCTGGCCATGAGCCTCGCGCCACACATCGGCATCGATGGGCAATTCGTTGAATGGCTCGATGCCTGAGATTCGACGGGCAATCAGTTCCTCGATCGGCATAGCTAACTCGTTCTCCCTAGGATTCGCAGGGAATAGGCCGTATGAGCGGGCTTTTCCCAGGTGATGATGTCGTGAACAATCTGTTCATTGATCTTGGTCGGATCGGGTGCGGCAATGCTCACGACGAACGTATGGGCCGGAACGTCTCCAAGTTTGGTATCGCGGTTACCCATTTTGGTTTCGGGACCTAATCTCATCCCTCGAACTGGGACGTCGTGAATGTCTGGTTTGACTCCGGTATAAATCTCAATGTAGCGCGACAGTCCCCGTTTGGTTCCACGCCATCTCCACAGTTCCACCGCTTCCTTTATCAGGCGACGCCGCTGCATTTCGCTCCAGTTTTCATCTAGCGGCAAACAAACCCATGCCCCAAGCCACAACAGGAATTCGGGCGGGGTGCTGTACGGGCTGAACAGCATATCAAGACGATCCAGGGTTCGCTGGAGTGGGCGGAGGGCATCTTCGAAGCCGAGCAAGTAACGCTCGAAGAACGGTGATTCACCGTTGTCTTCATCCCTCTGCTTTTGCATCTCTTCGCCATAGATGCCGGGGAGAAGTCCCAACAGCTTGCCGCGAGGGTGCTCCAGCGTGAGGAATCCGGGCCGCCGGATTTCCCCTGCGCCCGGGTCTTTTGCTTCCTCTACTACAATGTCGAATCCGTAGGTACCGGGGCTCACGCCCTCGGCAAGCTTGGGGGCAAGCTCCAGGCTGATCATGCGGGTTTCCCCGGCTAAAATCATGGCCGTCATGCTCTGGCCATCTGCGCTGACTTCGTCCTGCTCGTCCAGCGCAACACCGCCCTGGAGTTCCCGCGCCTTACGCTGAAGGTAAGTCCACCGAGCCCAACTCGGAGACCAGCCCCGATGACTTGGTTCTAACCTGAGTCGGACCTTGTGGGATTTATCGTCGGTACTCGCGATCGTAACCACCGCCGACCGCTTAGGTTCCGCCCGATGCCAAAGATGGGCATACCGATCCATCGCGATCTCGGGATGGTTGGGTTGGAGATCGAGGGTGATGAAGTCTGGGCGTAACTCAACGTCCAGTCCTTCAAGCGCCTTTCCCCCGACTTTTGATTCGGATACCAACTAGACTGGCCCTCCATTGAGGGGTGTGTAGTCGTCGCTACCGACGGACGTGATTGGAACGACTCGAATCGTGTGGGCGCGAGTGCAGAACAGCTCATGGTCGCCAAGCCGAACGCCCTGTTCGTTTGAAGCCTGTTCCTCTGGACCAAAGGCGCCTTCTTCCTTGTTCAAGATTCGCGATGTGAATATCTTGGCATCGAGTAGAAACGCAACTCCCCGAACTGCTCCGATCTGGGCATAGATATCGGCTAAGGTCAGCGACCGTCGGAATGGCCATCCGTCCCCCGATGGTCCGCCATAGAGAGGGTGCAGGAACATGTTGAGGCGTTGCCGCACTCGACTGGACACGTCTTCAGAGTTCGCCCGGGGATCGGCAACCAACCTGATGTCTAGCGAAACGAAGACGTAGTCGGGCTCAGACACTTCCACAACCGTTGTGAGAAGTTTGTGCTCATCAAGATAGGCAAGAACCTCCTCAATCGTCTTGGGGCTGACTGTAAGATGCTCGGGGCGGGGGACCTCGATGTTTCGCCCGAGCGCGGGAACGATGAGCATCCGAACGGTTCCAGGTTTGGGCAAATTCTCCCCGGAGGCAGGGTGGAGCATCGGCTGGACGCATCTAGCCCGACCCACTCCGCCGGTTGCCTTTTGGGCCAAAAACTCAAAGTCGTCGGCCGTGACCGCGCGGTTCCTGATCTTCAGGATTTCTTTGGCGCGCATGATGGCCCGGTCGAGGGTTTCCATATCTCTGCCACCGGTCGCCGGCCGCGGATTTGACACACCTGAAATATATTGATAAGAACCCTTTGTGATCGTGATCTTGTTCTCGCGAACATTGCCTTCGACGCCACCGCCAATTCGATATGCGGACATGCCAACGATCAGACCTTGCTCAGGAATCCTTCCGAACTGAGTCGTTGTGCCGTCTGGGTTCCTCAGAACAGGGCCGAACGCCACGGTTCCGGTCAATTCGTCATAGGTGAAATGCCGGTCGTCCGAGTCGCTTTGAGAAAAGTCGTCCACCCTGATCCAGGGCACCCAGCCGTCCATGTCGTCGGGCGCATCTCCCATTGGCCCCACCAAGACAGTATCGATTTCGCGCAGTCCCAATGTTGGGTAATAGCGAACCTGGAAGGTCTGGCCCGGCAATCCATCGCTGATCCCGAGGGGTTCGTTTTTCAAAACGGAACACTGGGTGGAAGAGACGGTCCCACCTACTGTCCGCGCGGCCATCAATTTGATCTCGGGTGGCTTCTGATACGGGTCAGGCCCTTTGCCTTCTGGTCCCCTCGGGGGTAAATCCGCCGCCAAAGTCGTGTATCGAACCCGAATCCAAAATGCCTTCGTTCCCGCAACGGTGGAATCAACCATCCCGTCGGGCATCGCAAGCTCAACGTAGCCGGTTCTGTTGAATCCGAACGTCCGATCTTCGACAACTTCCAAAGGGCGCCAAGATGCTGACGATGCATGCCAAATCTCCCACATCTGAGCGGGGTAGCTTTCATTCAAGCCAGTGGCGGCGGCGGTCAAGCACTCAACGTAGAGGTGGATGACATTGTTAGAGATGTCGTTCTCGAACCCGACATACAACGAGTCGCCTTGGCCCGGTATGGCGCCGTAAATGGGAAACGAAGGAGAATCGTCGGAAATTTCTTCAGGGAGATCGAAAGCACGGGCATCGGAGGCTTCTCGTTCACCAGTTCCCGCTTCTCGACGGGGCAAAGCCACAACGTGCCTCAAACGAGGTCGAATCATCCGCAGTGTTCGATCTGTGACGAATTCGATCGAATCTTCAGTTTCGGTTCGAAGCGTGCTTGCCGTCGCGCTCCCTCCTCTCAGTTCAACCTCGTTTTCGTCGCCTTCCGAATCGTCGTCGATCCACCGCGACAGGCTAAAGCGCAAATCAGTCTGAGCGGCTTCTGCGGGTTGTAATCGGACCCCAAGCATGTCCAAGAACCGAATGTGGTTCTTCTCGGGAACCTGGTTGAGGCGAAACAGCATCGTCTCGCTGAGGTAGGAAAAGAGCTCGATAAGGGTTACGCCGGGATCGGAAACGTTATGGTCCGTCCATTCTGGACACCTCAAACCGATCATCCGCTTGGCATCGTCCACGAGCGACTGAAAGCTTCTGTCGTCGAGATTGGGTGACGGAAGCGCCATGAGCTATTCGCCACCTGGGATCGAATAGAAGGGAAACACTAGGTTGCGCTGGCTATTAGTTGCGATGACTTGGTATTGGATGTTGAGCATCAGCACGTTTTCCGTGGTTGGGTTCGGGACAGTTTTCACTTCCAATACGTCGATTCTTGGCTCCCACATCGTCAGTGCCTCGATAACAAACCTGCGCGCGAGGCCGCTTGTTGCCGGATCGTTTGGAGCAAAAACAAGGTCGTGTATCTCACACCCAAATTCGGGGCGCATGGGGCGTTCTCCTTTGTGGGTTAGGAGAATCATTCGGATCGCCTCTTCGACGTCTTGCTCTTCATGGACAAGCTCAATCCGCCCACGATTGTCCAGCCTAGGCGGAAACTTCCATCCAGAGCCCAGAAAATTCTTGGTCTGATCCAACGCAAATCCCTCTCAAAAAAACCAGGTCGGCTCACCCGCCAAACCAAGTAATTCACTATATCCCCAATAAGCCTCGCGTGAGCCTGTTTTTGATCCAATCGTCCCCTTCAATGTGCAGGGAACACGCCGGGAGAACCACCACCCCACGCTTCGCCCAATCGTTGCTGCGCCCCGGATCAAGGGGAGGCTCTCTGGGCAGTAGCAGAATCACTTCGTGCGAAGCACGGTCGGAGTGCTGAAGCGCCTTCTCGGCACTGCGCCTTGGTAATTCGGATAACATCGGCTACGATTTAAGTCGAGTGGGAGGTAAGAGCGATGCCGTTGCTAGTTGTGAGTGGAGCCGTGACCCAATGCACCTTTGGTGTGACGCCGTCTAGCCTCATCGTGCTGCCCATCCACCGAACCATGGCCGGTGGACCGCCTGCGGCAAACATCATGGACCAAAAGCCGATTGTTAACATCGTGCCCTTCGGAATGTGCACGTCGCTGGCAAACCCGGCCGTCGCCTCGGCCACTGCCGCTGCCTCGGGAGTTCTGACTCCGATGCCTTGCGTACCGGTCATCCCTGCGCCGTGGGCCCCCGGTTGCGCCAAGACCCTTCTCGACAGTTTGCCCGCGCTCAACAACACGTCCAAATGCATGTGCATGTGGGCAGGGGTGATCTCCATCACCTTTGCCGGACAAGTGACCGTGATGGTCGATTGAGTCGA
>JACMJO010000161.1 GCA_014380605.1 Fimbriimonadaceae bacterium
ATGTGGGCATGGACATGCTTGGCACCGCCAAGAAAGTCGTGATCACCAAGGAAGAGACCACGATCATCGAGGGCGCCGGCACAAAGGAAGAAGTTATTGGCCGCATCAACCTCATCAAGAGCCAGATCGACAAGACCGACAGCAACTACGACAAGGAGAAGCTCCAGGAGCGACTTGCCAAGCTGAGCGGCGGCGTCGCCGTCATCAAGGTCGGCGCATCCACCGAGACCGAGCTCAAAGAGAAGAAGCACCGATACGAGGATGCTCTCTCGGCGACTCGAGCCGCGGTTGAAGAGGGAATTGTTCCCGGAGGCGGAGTCACTCTGCTGAAGGCCGCCGGAGCCCTCGACACCAAGGGTCTCTCTGCCGATGAGGCAACCGGAGTTGCGATCGTGAAGCGAGCGCTCGAAGAGCCTCTCCGAACGATCGCCGCGAATGCTGGACTCGAGGGTTCGGTTATCGTGGACAAGATCCGAAATGCGAAGGACGGCCAGGGACTCAACGCAGTCACCGGCGAGATCGTAGACATGGTAAAGGCCGGCATCGTCGACCCCGCCAAGGTCACCCGATCCACCGTCCAGAACGCCGCATCGATTGCGGGCCTGGTGTTGACCACCGAGTGCCTAGTAGTCGAGAAGCCCGAGCCCAAGAAGGGCAGCGGAGGCGGAATGCCCGGAGGAATGGGCGGCGGCATGGGAGACATGGACTTCTAGGGAAGTAGCATCGGCATCCTGCCGATGTGTTTCAGGACCATCTTGGTCCTGTCTCAAAAGCCCCGGCATCAGTCGGGGCTTTTTGTTTCTTCATCCCCCTGTAACCCCTCGACGTGGCAGCCGTCCACATTCCAATGATTGCCACTCTTGCCTGCCTCTTTGCCATCGGCATGGTTGACCCAGATGAGATCACAGTTGTCTCAGGAACGGTTTGGTCGATCTCCTATTCAAGAGGGAAGCCTCAGCGCGTGAGGATTTATGGACTTCAAGAGTCATCGCAACCGGAGATCAGGCGGAAAGCAAGGCTGGTTTCGCATAAGTACGTTTTGGAGTACAAGGATCTTGGCCTCGACATCGGACGCATCGGGAACACCAACAGCGATCCCCTACCAGTTGAAGTCAGCTACACAACCTGGTCCGGCGATCTGAGCTACCGCGAACAGAACACGCGTACTTTCGGCAATCAGCTACTTGGGGAGGGCCTGGCCAAGATTTACCCAAAGGACTTTCGCGAGATTGGCAACAAGGCGCATGGAGGTCAGTTAGCCTATGTTCAGGAGATGGCTAGAGTTCGTCGGAAAGGAATGTGGGCCATAAAAGTGCCGGACTAGGCGGGCGTCTAGGGCCAGGCTAACCCCAGCCCGCCTGACTTTCTATCAATGGAAATCCAAGGAAACCACCCGTCGTCGGCTTTTTATCCGTGTCAAACAGGTTCAGACGAACCCTCCAAGGCGCGTCGCGGTACAAGTGCCTCACTTGTCTCAAGAGAGGTTGGCGGCGAGCTTTTGAATACACAGTGATGTTGACCAGCGTCGTGCCGTCCATCGGTCCGGACACAAGTTCATGGAATCGGTAATAGGCCGAGTCAACAGGTAGCGCCCGAAGGGCTTCCAGCTTCGATTCCAGATATTCACGGATGTCAAGTTCATTTCCAGCCACGCAATTGAATTATGTTTCTTGAACAGGAGCCACAATGAACCCAAATGCCTGAAACGCGCGACGTCGAGCTTCGCATGGTCCTAGACTCCACCATGACCGGAGTGTGGGGCGGAGTTCAGATCGGCTCCGGCTCGGCTGGTTCGGTGAAGGATTGGCAACGGATGTCGGGCGAGGAAGCCCGGTTTGTCGCTTTTGCTCAGATTCATGACGGGCGCCTTCCGCTTCGCGGCAAGGTCATCCAAAAGGACGGCCGGGGGCGGTTCCTCTATATCGTGTGGCGAGACGACACGGGGGTGGTAAGTCGCCGGGCGAAGATCTACGTCGAGTCGATCGATCAGACGGCGGTGGACTCGGGCCACCCGATCGAGTGCCTGCTGCCAGGAAAGGCAAAGGACGGCCTGCCATGTTGCGCGACCGTCAAACCCCTCCGCGACTGGCGCCCTAACCAGTCCCTTCCGGGGTGACGGAAGCCACAGATCTTGCAAAAAATCCGAGAGATGAGAGTGCCTGAAGAATGTCGCGGCACTAAACAAAGCTCAAACTCTCAAGGGTTGCTCACAAACCTGGGGCCGAACCTCCACTTCAACACCTTCGATACGTTCTGAACCACGTTATCCAGCCGCTTTGGCGCGGCATAGATCTCCAGGTTGCCATCGCTTGAAACGCTGACCGTCCCACCCCACCGGAAGCTTGCCCAGGAACCCACGCCATCATCGCCGCCCTGAGTGGTGGGCCGGGCGGGCGTTATCCGGCCCAGACTTTCGATGCCCTGAAAGAACCCAAAATTAGTCAGCGTAATTTTGTAAGCCTCTACCGAATCGAAAGCCTTGTCCGGCCCCAATGCAAGGCACAGAAAATGACCGGTCGTGCGATCATACAAAAGCGCCATTCCGGCTTCGCCAAACTTCATATTGCCGCTGCCTGAAATCCGCGTGAATTTGAAGAGGTTTGCTGAAGGAGACGCGTTGGTGCCCGTGGCATCGGGCGTTGTAGACCGGTAGAGCCCTTCCATGGTCGCCAAATAAACGCGCTGGTGTGTGGGATGGTATGCCATCGCAACGTTTTCCCGATTGCCGGAAGGAATCTCGAAACGCGCTTCTGGCATTTCCGTTACGGTTGCGCCAACTCTGAAAAAATTCACATACTTGTTGTCTGCCACGGCAACCACATCGCCCACAGCCTGCATTCCGCTGGGATATCGGTTCTCGGTCAACCCCTTATCGAACATTTCGAAGGTGTGCTTTTTCCAGTTGGACTCACCTTCTAGCCAGTGATACAGATCGCCTGTGGCGCCGCCCGAATGCGGATAGTTAAGGACGACTTTTCCTCCACCCGTCATTGCCATACCGTTAATGTGCAGATTCGCCGCCCCTCCGCCTGGTTGGTAGGGCATGTACGGGTTTTGAATGAACTCAGCAAAGGGCGTCGCACTGCTTTTGATCTGGTCGAAGAGGGATCCCGCCGGTTTGCTTTCCAAGCGGGGGTTCCACAGCATGAATCTTTGGTTGCTCTTGGGCTTATCGTTTTTGCCGTCGACGCCGGTCCACCGTACAATGTTGCCGTTTCCGGCGACATCCAGAAACTCGCCCTTCGTTCCCTCTTTAAGTGCGAGGAAGATAGTGTCGATTTGCCAATTCAGCTCGAACTGTTGGGATTTGTCGTTCTTTCTCGGCCAGGCGATGAGCCCGCCGCCGTCTTCGATTCCCAGGCAGACCCGGTCGTGCACATCGCCTCTCATCGTCTCGATCCGAAACTTGTTCGTCCCCGGTATAGGCACAAAAACAAACCTCTGATCATCGCCGCCGGTTTTTGCCCACCTGAGAACGGGATGGCGAGAGCCGTTCCACGCGCCTACCGCCAGCCACTCTGACTTGGTGAATTCTTGGATTTGGTAGCTGTACGTGCCCTTTCGCAGGTTCTCAGAGAATTGCGCTTTCGTCACAATCGCTTGAGGCGTGCTGCAAGCGAACAACGCGAGCAAAAGGCAGACCTGCTTGGTCCTTACAACATGCAACATAGCAACAGCTTAGCTGAATCGCGCCTCATAGTTAAACGGTAGACAAACGCTACGCTAAGAGCAGGATGAAGCGTGGTTTTGATCCCCCACCACGCCACGTGTTAGGGTAGAAACCACTTGATGCCTCAGGGTGCGCCATCCGCCGACTTCGCCCGGTACAAAGTTAAACCCTGAGGCTATGGCCGCCTCACTCGGCAAGGGAAAGTGATCGAGAGAAGATAAGATAATGCTGTGCAACCCATGCCTCTCGATCCAGTTGCCATCCGGAACGTCGCTGCCTTATACGATGTCCACTATGATCGGCCGATAGAGCAACTCTGCGACCAGGTGAAGAGTCGTTCCTACTTGAATCAGGAAGAGTTTGTGATTGTGGGTCGTTGGAAGTCGCCCAGGACGATTCGGAAACTCGAGGCTAACGGACCTCAGCACATCGCAGAAGCCACAAAAATCGCCTTGTCATCGCCGGTCGAAGAGGTTCGGATGGGCATTCTTATGACGCTTTCAGGAGTCGGCTATCTGATGGCCTCTGTCTTCCTTCATTGGTTTCACGAGGACCCGTATCCGATCCTAGATTTCCGAGCTTTGGAGGCTCTGGGAATCCCCATGCCCAAGGTCTACGATCATCGATTTTGGATGGAGTTTGTAAGAAAGTGGCGGACCGCCTTAGCGATTGCGAATGTGGACAAAAGGACCTTTGACCGAGCCTTATAGCAATGGTCCAAAAGCGAGGCGGGGAGCGCCTGACATCCTCACCAATTCACTCCTTCACAAGCAACCACCTTAGAAACCACCCAGTGGTGCATCCCCAACCGACGCACCCGCTCGAACCCCAGTCGCTCAAACATCGCCACCGTTCCGCCATGGAGAAAAGAAGAAGAAGTCTTCCGCCCATCCACATCCTCCGGATAAGCCTCCACCACCCCTCCGCCTAGACGAGCCATCTCCTCAAGCGCCCCTTGCAAAGCCAAGTTTGCGACCCCACGCTTCCGATACCCCTTGCCCACGTAGAAGCAGGTGATTCTCCAGTCGGGAAGCTGTTCTAGCGAAGCCTCATACTGCTTCCGATGCTTGATGTTCGGCAGCTCCGCCGTTGGCCCAAACTGGCACCAACCAACGGCCGTCTCCCCGTCAAACACCAAAGCCGCATGGGCATGTCCCTGACAAACCAGCCGCTCCTTTGTCTCCCGATAAGGCTTGCACTGTGCCTTAGGTCCCTTGGGATCGAGGTGAAAACCGATGCACCAGCACCCACCCCAAATCCCCCCATCCCGCTCTACCAACTCAGCAAAAGCGGGCCAAGTGTCCTTCGCCAATGCTCGGACGGTGAAGGTTGCCATGCCGTCAGGATAACGCTTTCCGGCCAGATACAAGCAAACCGCTCAAATCACCGACTAAATCTTGATCACGGGAGCGATCACTTTGACGCCCTTGACTTCGCTCACCTTTTGGAGATACTTGGCTTCCTTCACTCGGAGTGCGGGTGTCAGAACGGGATCGTCGTCGAATAGGAATGCCCCTTGCCGTCCGATTTGATGGATTTCCCAGTGGATGTGACGTGGCTCCGTCGTTTCTGGGTAGCTCGCGGGGACGATCGTATTGACGGAGAACTTGCCCGCCGAGTCGGTCTTGACGAAGCAGAAAAGCCGCGGATTCCTCGAACCCACGTCTTCCCCACGAATGAGGGCGTAAATACCCTTGGCGTCCGTTTGGTAGAGATAGACGATCACCCCGGCCTTCGGCGCTCCATCTTGCTGGCTCACGACCTTGCCTTCCACGCGAAGTTTTATGCCTGGCTCGTTGGGAAACACCATCGTGAGCTCGTTCTCGATTACGTTTTGAGCAAGGATTTTACGGACTTCTGCCCGCTGGCTCGAATCAACTTGCAACGGTTGAAACGCGACGTCGCTCAGCACTCGGCTTGGTTTCTCTTTACCGGTAGCCAGACTCGACTTGATCGCCACCATCGCTTCGGTAAACCGATTGAGTCGAACAAGGCGCGCCGCATCGTCCAAAGTCGAGACCGCCTGTGCTCCGATCGCCATCACGATCGACGTGCCGAGGACGAATAGGATGAATGCTTTGCCGCCTCTCATGCTCGCGTATACGTGTACCAATTAACAAAGCGTTCCTCGCATGGCACGTTGCCAGTGCCGCAATCTCTTGCCTGAACACCGCAATCCTGTTACAATAACTGCATGCCCTTCCAATAGGGAGAGCTGTGGAGAGAGAGCGATATGAAAATTCAACTCAAGCGCTTTGCCCTAGTTATGGCAGGCGTACTTACCCTGATATCCGCCCCGCTGGCCTCTGACACCTCACAGATCGTCGGACGCTGGGAGGGGTTTGGCCAAAGCGATACGGATGGACGGTTCATCATTCCCTGTATTGATGTTCAGAATCCCGGTCACCACAACCGCTTTCGAGCCAAAGTCGAGCTTGACTCGGGCGAGATTCAGCCCTGCATTTTTCCCGTCGAAGCCACGCTCTCAAATCCGGGCGTCATAAACGGGATTGGCATCGATTCGCACGGGCATTGGCTCCTCATCCACGGAAAGTCCCGCGCTGTAGGTGACGGCTCGGTACGCATCGCTGCGTTCCAATACAAGGTGCTCCATTGGTACGGCAGGCTCAAAGATGAGGGCCACATGGCATTCGTCCAAATGATCGGCGGGGCCAATTGGGACGACATCGCAGGCGACCACCTCGAGAGCGCTTTTGAAGGCCGCTACGATCCGGTCGGCCCACGAAGAGGCGGGGCCCTGGAAGCCGCGCTCCGCAACGTTGGCGGTGGTCGGACCGGGCGCGGGACCACGATGGTAGAGGGCGATCTGACCTTCTTCGATGTCCAAAGGCAGAATGACGATCCTTTCTTTTTTGACCTTGGCGCCGAGTTAATGGGCACGGTTGGCCCCCCCGTGGCTCAGAGCAACGCCACGACCAGAGCTCAATTCGCGGCTTTGGGGCTTAGTGGACCACCACAACCAGGCGTGCCGAATGGCATTATCGCAATCCTCATCGGCCAGGTAATCCACGACGATAGAGCGATCGTGCCCTGCGTGATTCCCGGCGACTACCGGCTGTACCGAAGCGTTGCCGACGTCTTCGCGAACGTGTTCCATGGAAGGAATTCGAGCTTCAGCCGTGGAGAGTTCTTCCTACCCGCTGTCCAGTAAACCGACAGCAGTGAAACGGAATCTGAAAGCCCCGGCATCGCCCGGGGCACATCATTTTTCAGGTGTTCAAGGTAATTGTTTGATTGGCCAGAAGTATCGTTAGGGACCATTACAAAGCCGTCTAGCTCGGCCTGTATACTTGAACCGTGGGACTACTTTGCGCGCTTGCCTTCCTCGCCATTCCCAAAGGAGAATTGCGTGGAGTCTGGATGACCACGACCGGGAACGATGCCTTGACGAGCCGGGCCAACATTGCCCGCTCGATGCAGAGGCTCAAGCGGATTGGCTTCAACACCGTGTATGTGGAAGTCTGGAAGAACGGCTACACCCAGTTCCCGTCTCAAGCGCTTAAGAAGCTTATCGGTGCGGATCGTCATCCTGCGCTCGGAGGTTCTAGAGACTTGCTTGGCGAGATGGTCGGTGAGGCTCATCGTAACGGACTTGCCTGCATCGCTTGGTTCG
Source organism: Fimbriimonadaceae bacterium (assembly GCA_014380605.1). Classification (GTDB taxonomy): domain Bacteria; phylum Armatimonadota; class Fimbriimonadia; order Fimbriimonadales; family Fimbriimonadaceae; genus 55-13. Next base: position 7,305 of record JACMJO010000161.1, read on the forward strand.
AGTACGGGTTTATGGCGGCACATGAGGGAACGGATAACCACCTGCTTCGGAAATTCCCCCATTGGATGACCAAGACCCAAGATGGCGCATTGATTTCGTCCCAAAACCCATTTGTCTGGATGAACCCCATGCGACCTGAACCGCAGAGATTTCTGCTGGATCTCATCACTGAAGCGGTAGAGAAATACCCTATCGATGGCATTCAACTGGACGACCGAATCGCCTGGCCCACATCGATGGGTTATGACGACTTCACGAAGAAAGCTTACACCGAAGAACATGGCGGCTCGATGCCCCCTTCAACCTCAAAGGACCCTCGATGGGTGCAATGGAGGGCCAATCAGGTATCCGATTTCGCCAAGCGACTGCACGAGCGGATGGCGCAACTCGACCCGCTCCTCATCGTTTCGATAAGTCCAGCCGTGTACCCGTGGTCTAAGGAAAACTACGCCTGCGATTGGCCGGAATGGCTCAACCGTGGCTGGATGACCGAGTTCGTGCCTCAAGTGTATCGCCCTTCCGCCGCCTCGTTCGAAGCGGAGTGGAAGCGGCAGAAAGCGGTCGGCCCGGATGCCGGCAATCGGCTCGTGGCCGGAATCATGCTGGAAAGCGGCGGAAACCCCCTCCCCTGGAGCGAGGTCCAGAAGAAACTGGATGCAGTTGAAGGGCACGTGCTCTGGTTCAGTCGGGCGGTGCTCGATACCCACGCGGAGCAGCTTGAAGCCTACTATTCAATGCGCGGGCCCGCGAGAAATCCGCACGCGACACGTAATGGAAAGCTGTCCATACGAGTCACGGACGAGATCAAGTTCAAAAAGACAGTCTTGGACACCCGCGTCCTCTCCGACGGAGTCGCCGTCGGCGATGTCAACCGGGATGGCAAGCTCGACATCCTGGCCGGGAACGTTTGGTATGCAGCTCCTGCTTGGAATCCTCACGAGATCGCGCCCTTCGTCAAGCTCGACCCTCGCAGTCAGTACCCCAACTGCTTCAACAGCTGGGCCGACGATCTCAACAAAGACGGGTGGATTGACCAAATCGTCATCGGGATGCCGGGCGACCGAGCGTACTGGCGGGAGAATCCGAAAGGGAAGGACGAGCCCTGGAAGGAGCACCCCATCTGGCGCAGCGCCGGAAACGAAAGCCCGCATTACGCAGATCTATTCGGCAATGGAAAGAAGGTTTTGGTCATGGCCTATGACGATGCCCACCTTGCCTGGTTTGAACCGGACAAGGACCCCTACAAAGAGTGGATCTGCCACAACGTCAGCGAGCTCAAAGGCGCTGGGTCCCACCGCTACTCTCACGGCCTCGGACTTGGCGATCTAGACGGAGACAAGAAGAATGAGGTCATCACCAAATCCGGCTACTTCAAAGCGCCCAGAGACCCGCGCATTGGCCCCTGGCTCTTCGTCAAAGCTGACCTCGGCCCCGACTGCGCTCACATGCTCCCGATCGATGTGAACGGAGATAAGAAGGTAGACATCCTCTCGACCTCAGCCCATGCCCGGGGCGTCTGGTGGCACGAGGCTCTCGAAGGCGGCCGATTCAAAAGGAATCTGATTGACGAAACGGTATCCGTCACCCACTCCGCGAATCTCGTGCCTCTCGGTCCGTCAAAGGCGATGAACCTCATTACCGGTAAGCGGAAATGGGGCCATCCTCCCGGCGTCGACGTAGGTTCTGAGGAACCGCACTGGGTAGTGAGATACGAGCTTGAGCAGACCAAGGAGGGCCCCAAGTGGACGCGTCACATCATCGACGAGGACTCCGGCGTCGGCACTCAGTTCGTGGTTCAGGATGTGAATGGAGACGGCTTGCTGGACATCGCGTCCTCCAACAAGAACGGTGTCTTTCTGTTCACCCAGGTTGCTGGATAGATGGACGCCACGCAAATCGCCGCCATCGATCGGCTCCTTGAGCTCCTGCCAACCTTTGAGGACCCCGAGTTTGTTCCCGCCGTCTGGCCCGAGCGGTTCCATATCGATGCGGAAGGGAAGCGCATCGAGCATGTACCCTATCCGGACTACCACCCGGCGGTCGAGGAGTTCCGGAACCGATACCCGGCGCTAGTGGCGGGCATCCATCCCTACGACGCCTTGCCCGAGGACGACACCCCAGACGGCGTCACATTCAGCGTTCTCGGCACCACATACGACCAGGCTTACTTTGCCAAAGCGACCATTGACCAGATCCGCCGCTACCTCATGCTCCTGGGACGAGGCGAGCGCTTCTGCGATGGCCACATCGATGGAGAGTTTCGAGCGGAGAAGGTGGTTGCCGCCCTCAAACGTCTCGCCGAGATGTACAGATAGCTTTTAGGGCACGCGAAATCGTAGGTTTCACCGAC
>JACMJO010000162.1 GCA_014380605.1 Fimbriimonadaceae bacterium
ATGGTCTGGAAGAACTGGCGCATGAGGAAGATGTTGAATGCGCCCCCGCCAAAGATCGACGGGATGAGGAGCGGATAGAAAGTGTCGATCGCCCCAAGCTCGCGCCAGATCATGAAGACCGGGATCATGGTGACCTGCCCCGGAAGCATCATGGTCGCGAGCATGGTGTAGAACATCGCGTTCTTGCCTCGGAAGTTGAATCGGGCGAATCCGTAGGCCACCAGGGAGCAGGAGACCACCCCCATCACCGTGGTGAAAACCGTGATGAACAGCGTATTGCCCACCCACTTGGTGAATGGAAGCGCCGTCCAAGCCTTGGTGAAGTTATCCCACAGGGGCGGATTGGGAATCCACTGAGGCGGGTACTTGAAGGCGTCTTGGTTGTCCTTCAGGGCGGTGCTGATGGTCCATACGAAGGGTAGGAAAAACAGGAGGCCCAACGAGATGAGCAAGAAGTAGACAAAGGCTTTGGCTGGCGCTTTCACTTGGCCTCCGCCTCATAGTGGACCCATCGCTTGCTGCTCCAGAATTGGATCGCCGTGATAACCATCAGGATCAAAAACAGCAGCCAGGCCATGGCGCTGGCCTTGCCAAGTTTGAAGTACTCAAAGGCGTTTCGGAAGAGGCTGAGAGCATAGAACAGAGTCGAATTGTTGGGGCCGCCGCCGGTCATGATGTAAGCCTGGGTAAAGACTTGGAAAGCGCCGATGAATCCGAGGATCAGATTAAAGAAGATCACGGGGGACAGCTGGGGGACGGTGATGAAGCGGAACTGCTTCCAAGGCGATGCGCCGTCGATTTTGGCGGCCTCATAGTAGCTCTCCGAGATTCCTTGGAGTCCAGCCAGAAAGATCACCATCCGTCCGCCTCCGATTCCCCAAAGCGACATCACCACAAACGCGCCCAGCGTGTACTTCTCATCAGACAGCCACTCGGCCCCTCCGATGCCAAACATGCCAAGGCCGTAGTTGAGAAGGCCATAGTCGTTATTGAATATCCACTGCCACAGAAGCGCGCTGGCGGCAGCGGGAACCAAGGATGGGAGGTAGAAGAGAGTGCGAAATACTCGCTGCCCCCTCACCTTCTGGTTAAGCAAAATGGCCAAGGCCAATGAGCCAATGATCCCCAGAGGCACCGAGAAGATCGCATAGGTGAAAGTGACTTGGAGCGATTTCCAAAAAAGGGGCTCCTCCGTGAGCAAGCGCTCGTAGTTCCTAGTGCCAACCCACTCCATGTTGCTGAGGTCGTACTTGGTGAAGCTGAGGTAAAGCGAGGTTAGCATCGGCCCGGCGGTGAAGATTAGGAAACCGATGAGCCAAGGAAGGGTGAAGAGGAAGCCGGCGGTGGAGCGTTTCACTTGAGGCTCCTAGAGGATGAAGGGATGATGGGGGTGAGAGGGTGATGAAGGTGAGGGGCCGAAGAGCTAACAACCAAGGCACGAAGACGCCAAGAAAAACCGGTGTCCGACCTTTGTGCCTTAGTGACTTGGTGGTTCAAAGGCATCCTCACCTCAATCACCCAAATCGCCCCTTCACCTCCATGATCCCTCAAAGCCCCGGGTCCTCCGAAAGAACCTTATCGACCGCATCGCTCGCTCGCTTCATCGCGGTTGCCGCATCCTTTTCTCTCCCCGCAAATAGGTTATCGAGTTCTGGCCCAAGCGTCTGCATCACTTCTGGCCAACGAGGACCGATGGGGAGTATCTTTCCCTTCGCGACCGTCAGCGCAACCGCGTCCATGTTGAAAGGCTTGGCCTTCGGCTTCAGAAAGTCCTCTGACTCGGCCAAGGCCATCCGCGTCGGGGACTGCCGACGCTCCTGGATGTAAAGAATCCGCTCCGCAATCGGGCCATTCACAAACTTCATGAACCGCCAAGCCGCATCCGGGTTCTTGGTCTCGCGAGACATCACCAGTTGGTTGCCCTTCACGAAGAATGAATCCCCCTTAGGCCCCATCGGCATGGGGCAGATGTCCCAATCGAACCGAGTGATCAATTCACGGAACCGTGAGGACATTCCCACATAGTCGAACGACAGCGCGAGCTTGCCCGTCTCGAAACCAAAGGCCGAATTTGCCCCCTGAGAGGGCGTAGGAGCGCACTTGTGCCGCCAACGCAGGTTAGATATCCATTGCATCGCCCGGACCGATTCTGGTGAATTTAAAGCCGATTTCTGAAGGTCGTCGCTCAGGAGTTTGCCCCCAAACGCCTGAAGGACTCCAATGTAGAAGGGCATCGGAGGCATGTTGATCCCAAACTGAGTTGGGCGGCCAGACCTGTCGAACTTGGTGCATTTCTTGGCGTACTCGAGGACCTTGTCGTAAGTCCATTCACCGCGCTTCCAGAGTTCATAAGGATCTTCCAGACCTTCCTCCGCGAGAATCTTCTTGTTGTAGAACATGATCCCGCCTCCGAAGAGGACATTGATGCCCTGGAGACGGCCTTTCACTCGGCACTCCTCCACTGAAAGCGGATAGAAGTCGTTGAGTTTGTACTCAGGGTCTTTGGCGATGATGGCTTCCAAGTCCATGAAGTAGTCGCGCTCCGCAAGTTGGGGGAAATCATAGTGGTCGACGCGGACTACGTCCGGCGCGGTTCGCGATGCGAACATCACGACCATCTTGTTCCGATAAGCGGAGCCAGGGACTTTGAAGAGCTTGACTTTGACGTCCGGATTGAGCCGATTGAACTCATCGACGATGCGTTGTTCAAGAGCAAGTTGCTGAACATTGCCCCAGGCCATGTACCGCAAGTGGACCTTGCCATCGGGGGGGGCGCCACAGCCCGCGATGCATGCGGCTGCCAACAAGAGCGGAGTCCTTCTTTGCACCGGCCCTATCGTACGCGAACATGCGGGCTCTGTCTAGCCCAACGACTTCAATATCTCCGCCGATTTGGCTTTGGTGGCTTCGGGCAACTCGGGATGGACGTTTTCCAGGGTGAGGGCGGAAGACTTGCTGTGGAACGCCTCGATGACGCGATTCGCGGCATCGGCGAGGACGACGTTCTTGCGGCGTAGCCAGTTGCTGACGGCGGCGAGGCCACCGAGCGAATCCACGTTCTCGCGATGGGACTCTGGCACCGTCATCAACACCGCGGCTGCCGATTCGGCAACCGCGGGGTTCGAGGACCGAGCGAGGGCATTGGCGAGGTCGCAGACGTACTGATCCTGGTACCGGCTGGCGGTGGGGAGCCAGAGGGCAACGAAGTTCGCTGAGTTCTTGGCGGCGGCGGCAAGCCCCGTTGGATTGAGCTTCGACATAAGCTCGACGTACCAAGAGATTTGCGCTCGGCTCGCGGGTGCGCCGCCGATGAGATTTGGATCGAGGCACTTGGCATATTCAGGCTTGCGCAGATTCACGTCGCCTTTTGTGGCTACCGCGTGGAGGGAGTGAAGATATTGCGCGGGGCTCGGCTTGGGGAAGATAAGGTGCTTTTGGATCTCGGGCAGAGTCGCTTTGTCGGTCAATATCCACATTCGAATTTGCCCTTCAACGGTCTTGATGGACTCGCTGTCGTACAGCCGGGCCAGTTTCGTTGCTTCGCTCGAATTTGGCGTGGTGACTACGTATGGGGTGCTACCGGACGGTTGCTCTTTGAGCATGTTTAGGCACATCCCTCGGCCTGTCACCGAGACCCTCTCGGCGCTTGGGCCGGACATCGCGGCGGGGAGGTGCAGTTTGACAGCGGTTGTGGCGATGATGTCCTGGTACGAAGGGTCTTTCGGTTTCAGGGTGACGCCTGGGTAGATGTTGATGTCGACCGGCATCGGTGTGTAATTGATAGCGGACCACTCGATCTCATTCATGCTCTTGACGGTGATTTGGAACTGGTAGTCCTTGAGGGTTCCGATTGGGAGCGCGTACTCCATTCCATCGCGGCCGAGGCAGATCGTCCCTTCGCGGTAGTCGATGGGTTCAGAGCCGCCATCGTAATAGGAGGCTTTTTTGTACGTGGGCATCGGCATAGGCATGGGGCCGAAGTCGTAGCATAAGCACTTGCTTACGGGCTTGAGGTCCTCGTAGACGCCGGTAGGGATGTAAAGCTCGCTAAGGTTGACGGAAACGGTGTCGCCGGTGAAGGTGGTTTTCAGCCCGGGGTCATACCGCTTGGGGGTGATTCGCGCTTTCAGGCGGTAGACCGCCCATTTGAAAATCCTGACCTGGCCTGAGCAGGGCTTGGTGGACCAGTGCTTCCAGTCGACATCGAGGTCGTAGGCATCACTGACGGTGTCTTCGTCGACTTCGATGTCAGCTGTCCTAAGGACCTGGATTGAGGGCAAGTTATCGATGCCAATCTTCTTGCCAGATTCCGTCAGTTTTCCGGCGTCTTCGAAGAATCTAGTTAAGCTGTAGTCGGCCTCCTCTACTTCCGCATAAAACGTTCCGGTGTGATCGCGTTCGCATGTGGTATCGCAATCGCCCTTTTCGCACTCGCTCGGACTCTTGTGGGTTCCCTGGCAGTTGACGCCGCAGAAGTACTCGTCGTACTCATCGTTCAGTTGGACCCAATCGAACTTCACTTCGACGGAAGCGTTCCCTCGATTGCGAACGGTGAAGGCTGGCGGGGGATTCGGGGGATCTTTGATCGCGGTCTTGTCGTCGGTTGGAATCTGGTGACTTCCGAAGATGCCGGACGCCAATAGCCCGACTAGAGCAGTTGTCGCAAGCGAACGAAGCATGTTGCTAGTTTAAGGGAGCGGATCGGAATTTGCGATGCAATATTCGGGATTTTGGATAACGAGGGCCAACGAAGCAACGAGGGTGAGCGCAAACACTCTTGATTGACGGGTCGAATTGCGATATGAGTTTGGCTATTTCAAGGGATTAGCGCTGAAAAGCTCAAAACCACCAGGAGCGGGGACCAACAGGTTTCTCCCGTCTTCGCTTAGCCAAGGACGGGCCAGTTTCTGGACTCCCAGAGATGCGCCAGAGACCGCATCGAACAACTCAATCGATCCGCCTTGCGCTTCTGACCAGGCCAGCAGTCTGGTTCCGCCTGCCATAAACCCTATCGCAACATGCTTCGTGGACGAGAAGCGAAGACGGCCATCACGCGTTTCGTAAACCTTGAGGCCCCGTTGGGTTTGAGCGGTTCCTCCCGTTCGTCGACCGGCGTTGATTGCGACGACGTCGCTTGATTGGGCGAAGACGATCTTCTGGCCAATGTTGCTGTCCATCAGCCGAACCTGCTGTTGATCTTCGCGGGCTTTGCCTCGCAGAAGTAGGAGGTTGGTGTCTTGGGTCGCGCTGATGGCGTCCTTGAAGATCGCGACCGTTCCACCGTCGGGTGAGGCGATGCCTCCCTGCAACCGGCCGCTGACCTGGAATGAATCCGACTTCCCGGTCGCGAGGTCGATGATCGCGATGCTCGCCGACCCAGAAGGGGTTTGACCGCAGACGATCAGATTTCCGCTTTGGGCATAGGCGTAGTTCAGAGTGTTTACATTCCCCATCGCGGCAGAGAACACCTTGGCGGATTTCGGATCGTCCATGTCCTGCACCATCACGGTAACCGAGCCAAGCGAGCCGTCCATGGTCAGATAAATGTAAAGAACGTTCTCCCAGTCTGAAGATAGCCGCACAAAGGCCGTGAGGGGCTCTTTGATCTCCTTAATCTTCTGGCCCGACGCGGTGTCGAAGATGGAGATCTGGTTGTCTTGTCCGGTAATCGCCACCTTGGAGCCATCGGGACTGAACTGGATGGTTCTGACAGGTCCGGTGTAAGCAAGTGAGGAACGCTTAGATAAGCTAACTCCAGGATTGACCGTTGGAGGGACCACCGTTCCCGTCTTCTTGAGAATCAGCGTGACCTTGGCGGGGACGTTTGGATCCAGCGTCGCGGTTTGTTCTTGGGTTACATAGCCGGTTAACGTCGCCTTTATAGATACCGAGACGGTGGCGAGGATCTCTTGCGAGTAGTTAAGCGGCGACTTGCCTTGGACCACGCCATCGATCGTGATTTCGGCGCCTTTTGGCTCGGAGATAACTTCTAGAGTGGCTCGCTTGGGCTTCTCGGGCTCTCGAACCAGAGTGACCGATAGCTTGGCTTCTCTGCCTCGCTTTAGGTCCACCGAGCGTTCAGCAGTTTCATACCCTTCGAGTTGCATGCGAACGGTCACGAACTTGTCAGAGGAGATTTCCAGCGATTTCTCGAGAGGAGATGCGCCGATCTCCTCGCCGTCGACGAAAACTGTGGCTCCGGCAGGGGAAGTCACGACGGTCAGCTTGGCGGGTTTTGCCTTGGGCGGCTCTTTGAGCTTCTTAAGCTTCTCGTCGAACTTGGCCTCTTTCTTGGGCTTGAGTTCGAGGGTTTTTTCCTTGGGCTCATAGCCATCCAGCTCCATTCTCACCTTGACTTTGAGGTTTTTATCGAGCTCGTACTCCTTCAGAAATGGGGTATCGCCCAGATGAACGCCATCCACAAAGACCTTCGCGCCCGCAGGGTTCGACTTCACAACCAGCTTTGCGATCTCAGGTTTCTTGGGGCCCTGGCTTCCCTTGGTATCTGGTCCCTTGTAATCGCCCTGGACTGTCTTTTCGCCCGCTGCGAAGAACAGCATTTGCCCTTCTGTGAAGAATTGGTTGATCTGAGGGATCTGGCGTCCCCTTGAATCTCGGACGACTTTATCTTGGATAGACGAGAAAAGATCCATCATCGAGAAAACGCGCTGTTTCTCTTTTGCTCGTCTTCTAAGCTCCGTGATGAGGTTAAAAGTGAAGATGCCGTGCTTATTGGCATCCGTCTCCCAGGTTTTCTGACCCTTCCCGCCAGCAGAAATCGCTTGGCGCGCGGACATGGTTAGGTACGCGGCAAGCGGGTTCTCTTCAAATAGCGATCTTGGCTTGGTGAGCAACCCGCTAAAGCAGGCATCGGCAATGACGGCAACATGCTTGGCAGGGCTGCTGTCAAGCTTGTTCCAGACCTCCTGCATGGGCAAGCAGGAGGACTCGTACGGAGAGATGTCATTGGGATTCTCAAGGCTAACCTTTGCGTCGAAGGGAATGAGAAAACCACGATCGCTGCCATCAGATGCGC
>JACMJO010000163.1 GCA_014380605.1 Fimbriimonadaceae bacterium
AAGAAAGGGAGTCTGGCTTACGACACCAGCAAGACCGCAGTCAATCATCTGGTACGAGAGTTGGCAGTGGAGTTTGCCCCGACGACAAGGGTAAACGCCGTGGCGCCGGCAACCGTTGTTGCCGGTTCCCAAATGTTTCCAAGGGACCGGGTGATCGCGTCACTTGCCAAGTACAAGATCCCGTTTAAGGATGCTGATTCGACTGACACGTTGGTTCAGAAACTGGGCGACTTCTATGCTCAGCGAACGTTGCTGAAGCAAGCGGTCACCCCTGGCAAAGTCGCCGATGCGGCCTATCTGCTGGCCAGCGATCGCCTGTCGCAAACTACTGGTCAAGTCTTAGCAGTAGATGCAGGGTTGATTGAGGCGTTTTTACGCTGAAATGACTTAGCGCTATTCAACTCCCGAACGCAGGCTTAAGACCTGCGGCTACGCTGGCGTCACTGAACAATCAGTGAAACCTTCCGTCTTGTCTCCCAAGTCTGGCCGGACGCAAAAAATCGGAAAGGTGAATCCAAAATGAAAAAGATCATTGGCTCCTTAGCAGTCTGTGCTGCTATTGTATTAAGTGCGCTTCCATCCATATCGTTCTCCCAGCAAAACCAACGACAAGCTAAACGAGATCGCCTTCACGGCCTGGGCGGCTTTACCGCAAAGGGACAAGGGCAGGCCATCGTGAAAGGCGACGGCAAGATTCAGGTCGATGGCCGGGGGACGGTCGTCATTCGCGCCAGTCGCCGAGACGACATCGACGCTCGCGGGTTTGGCTTCCGACGCCAGGATGGCAATCTCTTTTACTTTGAGGGCCGCGGCCACATCGAGGTTAAGGGAACCAACATTAGCCTAGACATCACCGGTGACGTCGACGAGCTTAAGGCGGCTGGCAACGGCACCGCTCGGCTGATCGGAGTCGGCCACTTCAAATCCGCCCGAGATAACGGCAATTGGATCGGCGGCGGGATAGACGTCGTGTACGGACGACGATAGAGCTACAGCCCCTTGGAGGCTCACTAGAGCCTCCAACCAACCCCCTCACCTCTTTGATTTGAAATACTTCGTCAGCATGTCGAACTCTTGCTGATTGCCTTGACGGAAGAAGTTCTTCATCTGTACCGACTCGCCGGTGCCATCAAACCCGATCATCCGACACACCACTTCGGTTTTCTTATCGCCGACGGGCTTGAAGTAGAGAACGGTCCAGACATTCTCCATCGCCTTCTTGAAGGGAAACTTGTCGGGCATCTTCGTGCATTTGATCGAAATCATTCGTTCGGGGTCAAAGGCAAGGATCGTGTTCTCGATAACGTCGGGGCCTGTCAACTTGCTGTCCTTGGAGTAGCTGGTGCGCAAGTATCCGCCTACTCTCAAGGCGACCTCGCCCTTTGGCACCATCCATGAGATAATGCCTGAGGTGGTCGTATAGGCCTCCCAGACCTTTTTAACGGGAGCATCTACAACAACCGAGTGGACAAGCGGTTGATCGGCCGTGACCAGGCGAAGCATTCTCTCAGCATCGTCTTGGCCGGTAAAGAACATGGATAAAAGAGCTGTAGCGAAATAAAGTGTCATAGAATCCTCTCGGGCTTTCGATTAGTTGAGTGACCAACTAAGCCGTTCGGACCAAACTACGAAACTGCACCAAATAGAAGTTCCCTAGTCTTCGTGATCTTCTGTTGCCGGTTGCTGTGCGGCCATGTCTCCGTCTGGCGTCGCCATCATCATAGTGGGCACGGCTCCACTGTCCGACACCGACGGTTGAGGATCCAAGGCCGCGCAAGGAGTCCCAAAGCGGGGCAACGCAAAGCCGAGATGTGTATTGCCCCGCGCAAGAATCAGGCCCTCGTTTCCGCCCCCCCAAGTAGTGAAGCTCCGCGCGTTGCAATAGTGGTTCACAAACGCCTTTCTCGTCCGATCTGAGGTCTTGTTAGAAAGCGACCGGTGAAGAACATGTCCGCCAAAGAACGCCACGTCGCCTGGTTCCAACACGACGGGCACTTCGTCATATCCCTTTGTCATCGGTCGCAGTCCGTTCTCAGGGTCCTCGTCCGAGTTGGAGTGGCCGCCTACCCCGGAAACTTCAGGAATGTCCTTGAGTCCCCAATCGCCATAGCCATACCCATTTGCCGGGGGATAGATGGGCTCAACGTTCGACCCCTTGGTCATCCAGAGGCAGCCGTTCTCGGTATCCGCGCGTTCCAATGCGATCCAGGCTCCGATCAGCGAGTCGGGGAAGGTCGGAATGTAATAGCTGTCCTGATGGAAACCCTGCCCATCTGACCCTGGCCCCTTGATGAACATCATCGTTTGCATCGCCAGCACGTCGGGACCAACCAGAGCTTGAACGATATCGAGCACCCTCGGGTGAAGCATCCATCTCTCCCACAGGGGAATGCGGTCATGCATCATGTGAATTCTCAGGAGCCGTTTCTCAACATCTCGAAACGACTCTCCGGGCAGGGGCTTCTCTAAACCTTCGACATCGACACGCCCCGCGATGAGGTCGTCGATATGGGCTTGCATCTCATCGACTTCTGCCTTTGCAACGACGCCCCGCGCAACCAAGAACCCATTCTTTCGAAACGAGCGATACTCGTCGACCGAGACATGGTAGGGCTCCATCATTGCTAGTCAACAGTCTTCAACTTTTTCGCCAATACTCAGCATCATTCCCTTCATCATTCGTGGTAGATTTTCTGCATTAGCTCATTCGACTGCCCTTTAGACCAGAGGCCAACGATCGAGGTTGCGGCCATTGCCACCCACGGCCCCCGATCCGTGGAGCGTTTTCAAGTGGAGCCCTGGTGCCTCCACTTGTATCGCTATCAGGCCAGCATTAAGATTGGCAATGAGACCTACACCATCGCGCCTGGCAGCATGGGGATTACTCCGGGCGCGACCATCGCCGAGTATCGCTTTCACGACCGCTCGACCCACGGGTTTATCCACTTTCAACCCGCTGGAAACCAGCCCTCGACCCTGGCCCCTATGCTTCCGCTTGGCGAGTCCTTTGCCGCCAGTTGGGCTCAGTTCGAAGAGGCTCTCGGCTTGTTTCCCCTAAGTCCCCTTCGCGCCGAGATTAAGATCTGGGATCTGCTCTGGCAACACGCCGAGCGATCTCAACTGCCCGCCCAAGGAACCGACCCAATCCATCCCGCCGTCGCCCAGGCGACGCGCTTTATTGAAACCTGGCTCACCGAGTCGGTCACTATCAGCGATATTGCCCAGAGGCTGGATGTTTCGCACAACCACCTCACCCGGCTATTCCAAAAGCACCTTGGAAAATCCCCGATCGCGTACCTGATCGAGAGACGGCTAGAGCGGGCCGAACACCTCTTAAAACACACGAACATGCCGGTCAAACAGATCGCCATTCAAGTTGGCATTCACGACCTTCAGGCGTTCAATAAGTCGTTTCGCAACCGATTTGGAGTTTCACCCCGGGAATACCGCTGGAACCCCTCGGAGTCGTCTACGTAGAAACGCCTAGTCCGCAATTGCCATAATATCGGCGGGGGCGAACGACCAGAGCCAATCCTGCATGACCAACCGCCCAACCTTCTCACGGCTTCCCAAACACGTCGGCTTGATCCCCGATGGTAATCGACGGTGGGCTCGACAAAGAGGTTTGCATCCCGCAATGGGTTACGCCGCAGGCATGGAAAAAGGCCTCGTGATGCTGGATGAGCTAGTCGATTCAGGGATCGAGGAGGTCAGCGTTTATGGGTTCACCATGGACAACACCAAGCGCCCCAAGGATCAGCGCATCGGCTTTTCCGATGCGGTCAAGACTTTCATTGATGAAGCCATGTCGCGGGATATCGCGCTGAAGGTCATCGGCGATCACACGAGCGAAGTCTTTCCAAAGGACCTGAAGCAGTTCGCGCTCAACCGCCAGGGTAACGGCCATCTTAAGGTCAATATGCTGGTGAACTACGGATGGAATTGGGACCTCCAGCACGCTATCTGCCAAGGTCGGGACAATCCCCGAAAGCCAATCACGGAACTCCTGGCCTCATCCGATGTTTCTCGCATCGATATGGTGGTTCGATGGGGCGGCATGAGGCGCCT
>JACMJO010000164.1 GCA_014380605.1 Fimbriimonadaceae bacterium
AACACCGCCTGGGCCTCCGGCCGCGCCGCCAGGACCACCGGGGCCGCCTGGGCCACGTCCTCCGCCTGGGCCCCCAGGACCCATTACTTGGCCAGCATCAGCTGAACGGTAGGTTATCCGCAACAAATTGTTCTTGTCGCCAAACTTCTCGCTGAGGGGGATGGCGTTTCCAAACAGCATCAATCCGCCCGCGAAGTGGTTACGGGTAGAGATTCGGATCGAATGTCCGCCTTCGTAAGCCATTTCATCGGTTTCGCTTGCCGTTCCGGCTCCCCAGCTCTTTAGGCCAATGTTTTGGTCCTTGATCATCCGCACTGGTGCATAGATAATCGTCGCCGCTTGGCCAAAAGCGATCGCCGTCGCCAATACGCCCATGCCCGTCATCCAAATTTTGTTCACTTGTGAACCTCCGCTCATGCTCAATCTGCCTCGCCGAACCGGATCCTTTGGATCGCAACGGCGCGTCCTGTATCTCTTTCGACGCTAATCGCCACCCCACAGATTACACCAGGTTCGTTAGCAACCTCAAATCTCTGCGGTAACGTTGTCCGAAACCTTTTCAAAATGACTTCCCGATCCATGCCTAGCACGCTCCGAACTGGGCCACACATTCCTACGTCGGTAATGTAGGCGGTGCCTCCGGGCAGAATCGTTTCGTCTGCCGTTTGGACATGGGTGTGGGTTCCAACAACGGCCGAAGCCCTTCCTGCGCAGTGCCATCCCATGGCGATTTTCTCGCTGGTTGCTTCTGCATGGAAGTCGAGGAACCGGTGGTCCGTGTCCAATCCGCCAAGCAAGCCATCCACGCAGGCAAACGGATCGTCGTATGAATCCATAAAAACCCGCCCGCAAACGTTCATGACCGCCAGCCGAATGTCATCTTTCTCAACCACCGTCAATCCCTTTCCAGGAATTGCCGCAGGCATATTAGCTGGACGCACGATCGGCTTGCCCGTTTCTAAATAGGGCGCAATCTCCTTCTTATTGAAGGCGTGGTTGCCGAGGGTGATGGCGTCGGCTCCTTGCTTGTAGAGCTCCTCTGCTATTTCCGGCGTGATGCCGACCCCGCCCGCACTATTCTCGCCATTGATAACCGTGAAGAGCGGTTGATGCGTATCCAACAGGCTCGGCAAGCCTTCTTTAACGGCCCCACGACCGGGCTTCCCGACAACATCTCCAAGAAAAAGAATCGTGTAAACAGAACTCATCGCAAACCCGCATAGGATAGCCTAGGATAAGGCACTATCCACTCAGAGCGACGGAAACTGCGGAACCAGCGACAGCTTCCGATATCTGCGCCAAAGCGTCATCAGCATTCTGGTTACCAAGCCAGCTACTCCGGAGGATATGGCTAACCCGATCAGGGTCCGGGCCGCTGATTTCGGAGTACTCAAGGTCGATTGTAAGACGTAAGGGGCCGCTAGACCGGGCGCGAAGCTCTTCAAGCATGCTCGCAATCTCTGGTTGCATCTCTGTCCAACTTGAAGCCTCGGAGATTCCAATGTACAAGTTCCCAAATTGGTCGGTCGCTTCCCACTTCATAAATCCATTGTGAAGGATCGGAGTCAGGGCAATGGCAAGAACGGAACCGTTCATAATGGCCGTATGAAAATTCGCTTAGTTCTTCTCGGCTTAGCTGTTTTTGCCCTTGCTCCTGCCATTCAAAACCCAGATGTTGTAAAGGCTGCCATCCAGAAGGAAATGACCGGCTATGCGGCGGCTCTTAAGAAGAAGGACGGCGCATTGGTGGAGAAGATTATTCTCGCGAATTTCTCACCTGAGTTTAAGGACACCGATATGAAGGGAACCATCAGGAACCGCCAGCAAACTATCGACGCCATGAAGCAGAACATTGGCATGCTTCAGTCGGTGAAGAGCATCAGGCTTGATATCGTAAGTTTGAAGCTGGTTGGTGGAAAAGCCATGACCACCGAGCACATGGTTATGGACGCAACTATCCCGCCGATAGGCGCCGGAGCAAAAAACAGCAGTTTGAAGGTGGATTCAACTTGGAACGGCACTTATGTCAAGAAGGGCGATAAGTGGTGGTGCGTATCCTCAAAGGGCACCAAAGAAACAGTTCTCATCGACGGCAAGAAGATTCCTGGTTAACGAGCTTAGTCTCAAAAGAGACGGGCGGTTAACCCTTGCTCGAACTCTAACAGTTTCTCCTTCATCGACAGCCCGCCCGCATAGCCGGTCAGAGTTCCATTTGAACCGATCACCCTGTGACACGGGACGATAATGGCAATGGGGTTGGTGGCGTTTGCCCTTCCAACGGCTCGTGAAGCTCCGGGCCGTCCTAGCTCTTTGGCCAAGTCCCCATAAGATCTCGTAACCCCCTGGGGAATCTTCGTCAATAACCTCCAAACGGAGTGCTGAAACTCGGTTCCTTTCGGATTGAGGGGGAGATCGAAATTGGTGCGTTCGCGGTTGAGATACTCTCGAAGCTGACGTTCGACGTGGGCAGTCTTCTCCGCATTCAGGGCGTATCCACTCGGGTGATTCTCCCCAAAGTAAAGGATTTGGAGGGCTCCCGCCAAATCCACTACAGGAGTGAGCGGGCCAAAGGGCGATTCGATAACGTTGTAATAGCCATTCATTTCATGCTCTGCCAAAGGTGATAGGTCGCGAAGCTGCGATAAGGTGAGAAAGGTTCCATAAGTCGTTCGATCTCTTTGCGATCAGGCTTGTGGGCCAAATCATAGAGACCCACGAGTCCTGAGGAGAGTCCAGTGTCGCCATAAGGGACGCAGTCTGGAAAACCAAGCGACCGCATCAGGATGTAGTTCGCCGACCAGACTCCGAGCCCGTGGGTTTGAGTAAGCTTTACATATGCGCGGGTAAAGGACATGCCCTCTAGCGCTTGGAGCCACTCCCATCCCAACCGGGCAACGCCGGTCACATACTCTGCCTTGCGCCGCGAAAACTGAAGCAGAAGCAGGTCTTCAGGATCGAGGTCGGCTAAACGTTCCGGAGTTGGGGTGGCATAGAGGCCGTTCCCAGCTGGCTCGCCATATTTCTCAAACAGCCTTCTGCGAAGGGCAAATGCGAAGGGAAGGTTGATCTGCTGGCCGACGATCGCCCAGACTAAGCCATCGAAAAGGCTGAGAGTTTGGGGAATTCGGGTCCCGGACCTATCCTCTACAAGCCTGTGAAAACCTTTCTCAACTGCGATCTGCTCAAACGCCTTTGGTTCTTGCGAAAGGCCGAGAACGCGGTACAAGGTCTCATAGGCGTCTACGCCACTACCTTTGGCCGTCCTGACCCTGACGGGATCTCCCAATTCAAAGGAAACTAGCGCTTTGTTCGGCGTAACCAGGCACGCTGAACGGTTATCCAAACGTTCCGTAGGACTTTGAGGATCGCGTCCGAACGATCGGGCGAACCCTTCGATGTGATAACCCGACGGAAGCTGGACCGCGAACTCTTCAGCCGCGGGAAGGGACCGGTACTCGGACGGCGTCAGTCCGAGGCGTCGCTTGAAGTTGTCGTTGAAGACGGAAAGCGATTCAAACCCCACTTCGTAAGCGGTCTGCGCAATGCCTTCATCGGTCGAGAGAAGCCGATGCTTAGCCTTATCCAGTCGAGCTTGACTGAGCATCTCCCCCGGAGTGGCGTGATAGTGAATTCGGAAGAGTTCGTGAAGCTTGGTGGGTCCAACGCTAAGGGCATCAGCCAGGTCTGGGACACAAGCATAGGCTGCTGGATCTCTCCTCATCGACGCCACTAACCCCTCAAGGGAATCAAGCTCCTGGTTCTCTCCCCGCTCGAATTCGTCGGGTCGGCACTTTTTGCATGGTCGAAGACCGGCGGCTTCGGCCGCAACCCCGTTTTCGAAGAAGTGAACGTTCTCAGGCTTCGGAGTTCGCGCGTGACAGGAAGGGAGGCAGTAGATTCCCGTGCTGAGGACGCCGATGATGAACTTGCCGTTGTGGGCAGGGTCTCGGGAGCCGAGCGTGGCCAGCATCTCCTCGCGCGTTAGTTTCATGGGCTTAGTATTCAGCGAAGGGACCTGGTTCGCTACCGGATTTCTTCGCTCTAACCTCTTACTTGGCGGTTTCAGTGGCACGGGTCTCTCGGATGACGGTCACCTTGATTTGCCCTGGGTATTCCATCTCCGACTCGATGCGTTTGGCAACGTCGGATGCAAGTCTCGCGGCGGCAAGATCGTCGATCTCTTCGGGCTTAACGATCATTCGCACTTCCCGGCCAGCCTGAACTGCATACGATCGTTCCACGCCGTGGAATGAGTTTGCCAATGTCTCAAGCGCCGTA
>JACMJO010000165.1 GCA_014380605.1 Fimbriimonadaceae bacterium
GATCCGTATACGCTTGCCACACCAGATCAACCGGGGCATCAAAGCTCCGCTTCACCAGCACTTCTCGATCCGACGGCGTGCTCACTTCTGCAAGTTTCATTTCTATAACTCCTTATTCTGTGCTTGCTTCATCTCGGCGAGTAACGCGTCGAGTCGCGTGTAGTTGCCTTCCCAAATCTCTTGCACTTGCTCCAACCAATCGGTGACCGCCTTCAATGGCTCCGCCTCCAACTTGCAGGGCCGCAACTGGGCCACCCGACTCCGCGAAATCAGCCCCGCCGATTCCAACACCTTCAGATGCGACGAGATCGTAGGTTGCTTCAATGAGAAGAGGCCGACCAAGTCGGATACGGATGCCTCGCCGCGAGCCAGGTGCACCACGATTCCGCGTCGAGTGGGGTCGGCAAGAGCTGCAAGTGCTTGGTCCAGTCGGCTCATGTACATAGAATACCATCTATATAGAGTAACGTCAATATACAAGTTTCAAATTCACTGGAAATCTGAGCGTATTAATCCAAGGTGTGCGACGGCTGACGAATGCGTACCAAATCTAACCTGCCTCCGTTTGCAAAAGGTCCACCTCAAACCTGACCGATCAAACGAAATCAATCAGTGGACGAGGACCGTGGACTCGTGTTCATCAAGAGCGGTTCGCAAGCAGGATTGAAGCATACGGCTGGGAGCGACAAGTTAAATCTTGTAAGTCTCATAGGTCGATCCAAGAACTGATCGATTCACAGCCTGAGCGCGTGCCTGCCTGCCGGAACGGTTACAGGTTCAAATCCCGTACCGCCCACCAAATCACCTCACGCAAGCGTTCAGAATCTCCACGTCCTCGTCAAACGATTCCGCCTTCAGCGGCCCAAAGGAGAATCGCATGAATGTGGCCAGGGGTGAATTTGAGTGCCGTCGCATCATGTCGCACAGCGTTCCGGGCAGGATCGCCGCCTGGTGTTTGAAGAGTCGCTCGTTGAACTCCTCCGCAGTCAGGTGGCCGGGTAGACGGCCCCAATGGTAGAACCCGCCTTCGCCGGTGAACAGCTCGAATCCAAGTTCCGTTAGAGCTTTGTAATATCGTCGCCTTTGGCTGCCAAAGTAGCTTCCGATCGCTTGTCTTGCATGCTTTGCTCGCCCCAGTTCAAGCATCCCGGCGGCGCAGATTTGGGAGGGCCTGGCAACTCCGCCCATCGCAATGCTGGAGAAGTTGCGAAAGAGTTCTATGTTCTGCTTGGAAGCGACGACCCATCCTACGCGGAGGCCTGGCGCCTGTAGGCCCTTAGTAGCAGCGCTCACTACGAATAGATTGGTTTGGTCAATGTCTTCGATGTACCGGAGAGCGCTTTCCGGCTCGGGTTCGTGGAAGAACTCATACGCCTCATCGATAAGTGCGCCGTAACCAGGCTTGGAGAACAGGTCCACAAACGACCGGAGTTGGTCCCCGGTCCACGTCACGCCGGTTGGGTTGCACGGATTGCTTTTCAGTGCAAAACCAGGTCCCGCATTTTCATAGACCTCGATGCCTGGTCGGAATCTATTCTCCGGGTTGCTGGGGATCAGGGTGTAATCTCGGTTGAGGAGCTTTAGAGCATCCCAGTAGGGTGTGTACTCGGTCTCTTCGACCAAGACTCGGAACTCGGGTTTCAGGAAGGCAAGCGTGGTATAGATTCCCGGCCGGCCACCGGCAAAAATCGCGATGTTGTCGGTTGTGATCTTGGCGCCGTAAAAATGGTTGTAGTAATCGCGTAATGCCACCAAGAGCTCCTGTCCACCGGTCGCCTGGGGGTACTTCAAGTCCTGGTAGGAGAAGTCGATTCGGGTCGGGATGTCGGGGCCGCCTGGCAGCGGAGTCGTCAAAGGAAATCCTTGCGCCCAAGGATGGGTGCCCTCTGTGCCCATGTACTTGCCCGTCGCATCAAGAAACTTGAAGAGGGTTTCATAAACTCCCATGGGCGGGAAAAAGCTGAGGGCGGATTCGGTCGAAAGTGGCATGCCTGGGGAATATCGTGACACAGTGCGTTACCGTTAGAGGAAGCTTTCTGAATGACAATACAACGATCGGCTATTCAGGCAATGGCTCTGAGCCGAACCATAGGATGTTGCCATCGGGGTCGAGGGCTCGGAACTCGTATGCCCACCATTGATTTGTCGGCTCCTGGACGATCTCTATTCCCAGTGACTTAAGCCGCTCATAGAAGGGCAAGATATCTTCCACGCCGACCCAGCAAGTCATTCCCGAAGCCTCGCCTTCCGACAGCATGAAGGACTTTCCGTCTCGGCTAACAGAGCCAACGACGTGGCCCTCTTCAAATCCCCAATCGACGGAGAAGCCAAGGGCATCCACATAGAATGTCTTGCTCCGTTCCAAAATTTTCACGCCCAGCACGGGAGTGATGTTCTCGATTTGGATACCACTCGACATGCCACGGGTTATACCCACCCATTATCGTATCTCTCGACCCTATGACCTTTACGGAGATTTGCTCACGATTGCCGGCGTGTCATGTACTTTACGGGCAAGTAAAACTCGGTGGGCAGACCTACTGGCTGTAGATCTCTTTTGCTTTTGCGAGAAGCTGTCCTTCTGTGAGGTGGCTTTGATCGACGATCACAGCGCCAATGACTCGGTCCGATAGCTTTTGGTGGTGTTCTGGCAGCCAAGCAACGAACAGGTCCATTGCGCTGCTGGATCCAACTCCCGATCCAAAGATCAGAATCTTTTCGGCATCCTTTAGGTTTTCGGAAATCACTTCAAAATAGGCATCGTGGTTTGGTTGCTCGTTGTGGTCTCGGAAATCGTGCGCGCTGTGCACATGGCCCCTGTGGCCATCTGGGTCGTAGGGGATCACTTTCTCGGGAATAGATCCCCCCGAGTCCGTGCGAAAGATTCGGGCTTCTTGGTGATCGATCACCAGGAGGAGCTGCGGTCCAACATCCTTGCTTTTCTTTGTGCCTGAGCTTTCGAGTAAGTGACGTATCTGGTTCACCTGGTCAACTGACGCCACATCGTTAGCTCGGGGCGATTGAAAGACTACGGCATGTCCCCCTAAGGTCACTTTCAAATTTCCGTTATGCTCGTCTTCCACATCACCAATAGTTTCGAACAGGGCCCGAATGTCGCGCCATTCCAGGTTATGGGTGATTGGGTGCTGAAAGACTTGGTCGTATGTTCGTTTTGTTTTCGTATTCAAGGTTGACTCGCAGGGTTACCCTTGTTGAACGATGGGATCTCCGAGTTTGTTGCGTCTCGGCAGGTAACCAAGGTTGCGATTAGACCTACCTGATCTTAGGAATCAGGTTTCCATGAAGCTGACTAGCTACCTTGTTGCGGTAGGGATTTTCCTTACTAGTCTAACCTGGCTTTCTCGATCGTTCTCCCTCGCAACATTCGTAAACCCACCGAAAGGGTTGCTGATATTGCGGCAATTGTCTTCGCTTTGCATTGCCGGACAGGTATTGCACGCAGCACACCGAGAACAAACATGAGCCCGGGCGTCGGACCCATGCTTGTCTAGGATTGCGATGAATACAAATACAGCCGTGCCTAAAGCACTCATAATCTTAATCGCATGCTTAAGCGCCCTAATATTTGCGCTCCTTGTCCATCAGGTTGTGGACAGGAAAGAGTTTGCAGAAACGACCGTTGTTAAGGCTAACCGTCTTCAGGAGCTTAGAGGAGACATCCTCCATCTTGACGAGGTTTTGACAATGGCGGCTTACATGGCAGGCACAACGTCAGACCCGAAGTGGGTTAGTCGCTATCGAATCCATGATCCTGTCTTGGCACATGCCATCACTGAGTTTAACGAGTTACTTCCCAGTGTGGAGACGAAGAGAGATTCTGCCTCTTTAGAAGAGATTAACAATCGTCTTGTCGCCCTCGAGAACCAAGTGCTAGCCCAGGCCGCCCAGAAGAAGCCGGTCGAAGCCCAGCGAATTCTCGAGAGTTCGGCCTACGTTGACGACAAGCTCGCATACAAGCAAAAACTGAACAAACTCTTTATCAATATTCGCGAATCTCTAAAGCATCAGATCGCAGGGGAATCTCGCCGCATCAACCTATCGGCTTCCATTGGCGGTCTCTGCCTTGCGTTGCTCCTATTTTTACTCTTCTGCGCAATGCGAAAGTTTCAAGCTTGGCGAGTGCAGATTATCGCCCTTATCCAAAAACTTCAGGACGCGGAATCAGCCGTCGTGGCTGAAAGGGATCATTTGGAAGTTCGTGTTGCCCAGCGGACACTTGAACTTCATGAGGCTCTTCATGAACTGCGCGGCGAAACCATAGAGCGGAAAAGGGCCCAGGAACAAGCAGAGTCGGCTACTCGGGCCAAATCAGAATTCCTTGTCCGGATGACTCACGAACTTAAGACGCCCCTAAACGCAGTCCTGGGTTTTGCTTCCCTTCTGACAAACAACGAAGCGGTGATGCAGTCTGAAAAAGCCTCTAGGTATGTTCGCAACATCGAATCCGGCGGAGAGCACATGCTTAGCATCGTCGGTAATCTCCTGGACTTAGCGAAAATTGAGTCCGGTTATTCCGAGTTGCATTTCTCAGACTTTGAAGCTAGCGAGGTTGTCGAGGACGTCGTTCATCTGCTATTGCCGATGGCAGAAAAACGGGATATCGACTTTGTCACTAGTTTTACGGCAGGCAACTTTAGCTTGTCCGGAGACGTCGGTCGAATCCGCCAAATCTTGATGAACCTGGTTGGGAATTGCCTAAAGTTCACCGTCGGCGGAGACACCGTTGAGATTTCGGTGAAACCCGACTCCCAAGGGGCAGCCATCCTGTTCAATGTGACGGACCATGGCCCTGGCCTGGATCCGAGCGAATTTGAGTCGATCTTTGATCAGCATGCTCAACGGGGTTCGGCTGAACAGCGTAGGCAAGGCAACGGCCTGGGTCTTCCCCTCAGCCGAGAATTGGCAAGACTTCACGGCGGCCACCTTTGGGTGGAGAGCGCCGGTACAGGGTGCGGATGCACGTTTGTTCTGTCGCTGCCGATTCGGCAGACAGCGGAAATGGGTCGCACGGCTGAGGCCGCGTAATGGATAAACCCATGGAAGAAAAAATCCTGATAGTTGACGACGAGCCGCTGAACTGCGAGCTTTTGGAGGGCATGCTGGAGTTAAGCGGATACTCCAGTGAATGCGCCATGAGCGGGCAAGAGGCGTTGGAATTGATCTCCGATGAAACGTCGCTCATTTTGTTGGACGTAACTATGCCGAAAATGAACGGCTTCGACGTCGTTCGAAAGATACGCGCTGGAGGCCAGTTCAGCGAGCTGCCCATCATCATGGTCACCGCGTTGAGCAGCATGCAAGATCGTTTAGAAGCGGTTAGGGCCGGAGCGAACGACTTTATCAGCAAGCCCGTGCATGAAGCGGAACTCCGCATACGGGTGGAATCGCAACTTAAGGTTCGCGAAGCCCAGCGTCTTGTAAAGACGCATAAGGAAGATCTTGAGAGAAAGGTGGCCGAGCGAACGATGGACCTCTCGCTCGCAAACGATCAGCTTCAGCGCCTGACGAACATGGATCCGCTAACTGGGTTTCCGAACCATCGCAGCGTAATCGAAGCCTTAGAAGCCTCGCTTTCTCTGGCGCCCCACAACCTGTGCTGTTCCGTTCTGTTCATCGACATCGATCACTTCAAGACGATCAACGACAGTTGCGGCCATGCGGCGGGCGATACGACGCTAAAGGAGTTCTGTCAGGTTGTATCGGATACGCTGAACGGTATTGGATTTTTTGGCCGGTGGGGAGGAGAGGAGTTCGTGGCGATACTTCCTGGCCACGACAACGATGAAGCTCGGGCTTTATCCGAAAGACTCCGTATTGCCGTCTCAGACTTTCCGTTCTCGGCCGGGAACGGCGGGCATATCACGTGCTCGATCGGTGTCGCGGTCTATCCACGAGACGGGCGAGACCGAACAAGCATTGCTGAGGCCGCTGATAGAGCTATGTACGTAGCCAAGTGTCTCGGCAGGAATCAAGTGAGGCTTGCCACCGATCCGGCAATAGCGGCAATGGAGGTCCAGAAAATGGGAACCTCGCGAGACGATTTAACGGTCGAGGGACTGATCGACGCCCTTCTTACACTGGTCGAAGCCAGGGACCATTATACGGGTGTACACACCAAGCAAGTCGAACGCTTGGCGGTAAACATTGCGCTTTCCATGGGACTGGACTCAAACGAGGCGCAGTTGGTCGGCGTCGTGGGCAAACTGCACGACATCGGCAAGGTCTCGATTCCAGACTCCATTCTTCTAAAGGAGACCTCGCTAAACGAGGAAGAGTGGAAGCTGATGAAACGGCATTCTATTGTAGGGGCCGATGTAATCAGTCGGATACCTCAACTGCGATTCTTAGCCGGTCCGGTTCGGGCTCACCATGAACAATGGGATGGATCGGGCTATCCAGA
>JACMJO010000166.1 GCA_014380605.1 Fimbriimonadaceae bacterium
CGCTTTTTCACGGCGGATATGCTGCTCGCGCGTGCTCAGCGTCAATACAAAACCGCGTTTGCCATCGGCATCAACCGTTTCACCGCAGAGGCGTCCTGGCATCTGGCGTAAATATTCTTTACGGCATGCAAACAAGCCCAAATGCGGGCCACCAAAGCCCATCGCAACACCAATCGATTGGCCTTCGCCAACCACGATATCGGCGCCGAAAGCCCCTGGAGGCTTCAACAATGCACAGGCCACCGGATCGGAAACCACGATAAGCATCGCGCCCGCTGCATCCGCCGCCTTCCTCGCCGCGGCTAAGTCTTCAATGCCGCCAAAGAAGTTCGGATACTGAACGATGAGACAAGCCGCTTCACCATCGACTTTGCTGAGATCTGTTGTCCGCCCGTCCATACTGGCGATCGTATCAACATCCAGCGTCATCGACCAGCAGTAGGTGTCCAGCACCTGCCGGTAATGGGGGTGGACCGCATCGCTCACCACAATCTTTTGTCGACCGTTCAAGCCGTGCGCAAGGATCGCCGCTTCCGCCATCGAAGTCGACCCGTCGTACATTGAGGCATTGGCGATCTCCATTCCGTACAGTTCGCAAATCATCGTCTGGAACTCGTAAATGGTTTGCAGATAGCCCTGGGAAAGCTCCGGTTGATACGGCGTGTAAGCCGTCAAGAACTCGCCTCGGCCGATGATCGCGCCGACGGTAGCCGGGATGTACCGGTCATAGATTCCGGCACCAAGGAAGCAGGTCACATCCTGTAGGTTGATGTTCTTCTTGCTGATTTCGGCAAGATGGGCGAAAAGTCTGTGCTCGTCTAACGCGGGCGGCAAATCTAGCGCTCCCGGGGCAACTCGCAAATTCTCAGGAATTTCCCGAAACAGCTCGTCGATGGTCTTGACCCCAATCGTGGCCAGCATGGCCTGGGTGTCTTGGGCAGAATGGGGAATGTAAGGCATGGTTGTTGTAGCCGGCGGATGATTGTGCCGATGCTTTTTGAAATCTAGCCAGCGATAGCCTTGTAGTCGTTGGCCGACATGAGACCAGCCACATCCGAAGGATTCACACGAAGCTTAAGCATAAAGCCTTTGCCGTAGGGATCGGAGTTGATCAACTCCGACTGCGAACCTAATGCCTCATTCGACTCCACGACTTCTCCGGCAATCGGCGCGTACACGTCGCTGACCGTCTTGACCGACTCAACCGATCCGAACGTATCCCCTGCCGCCAGCGCTCGGCCGACATTCGGCAACTCAACAAACACAACGTCGCCAAGCTCCGACTGAGCAAAGTCGGTAATGCCAACGGTAGCGACATCGCCCTCAAGGCGAACCCACTCGTGGGTCTTGGTGTACTTCAAATCTGCGGGAATACTCGACATTCAAACTCCGGGTCGAAAGGAATTTGTTGAGGATACCTTCGAGGCACTGCTTGATTTCCAATTGCTTGATTCCAATCTAGCAATCAAGCAATTGAGCAATCCAGCGATTGGCGATCCCATAATCTGAGCCATGCTCCGCATCGACTTCCTGACCCTCTTCCCCGAGATGGTTTTGGGCGCTTGCCGACATAGCATTCTCCAACGGGCTGAGGTCGAAGGCAAAGTTGCCTTCGATGCCGTCAACCCTCGCGACTTTACATATGACCGACACGGCAAAGTTGATGACATGCCTTATGGCGGAGCAGCTGGGATGCTTATCTCAGTCGAACCAGTCCACCTGGCTCTGCAATCCATCGGAATCGAGCCCAATCCAGCCCGGCCGATCTCCGTCGTCATGACCGATCCAACCGGAAAGACCTTCACTCAATCGGACGCCCAGGAACTCGCAACGAAGGATCGAGTGGTCTTCCTATGCGGCCACTATGAGGGGTTCGATGACCGCGTACGCCAGCTCTTTGCCACCCACACGTTCAGTATTGGCGACTACGTCCTCACAGGCGGCGAGCTTCCAGCACTCGTCATGGCCGACTCGATCGTCCGACTTCTGCCTGGCGCGCTAGGTTCCGAAGGAAGTCTCCATCAAGATTCCCACTCCGACGGCCTTCTGAGCGCCCCCAACTTCACCCGGCCCGACGAATACTTTGGCCTGGCAGTCCCAGAGGTTCTCAAAAGCGGGGATCACAAGAAGATTGCGAAGTGGAAGCGCGAGCAGTCCCTGAAGATCACCAAAACGAACAGGCCGGACCTATTGAGGGGGGCAGCCCTGGATATCGCCGATCTTGATATGCTATCCTCTTAAGC
>JACMJO010000167.1 GCA_014380605.1 Fimbriimonadaceae bacterium
AGATCATCGGCAAGGATGCGGGCCCGAAGGGCATCATCCTGCCCGAGGAGATGCCGGCAGCGACCACGGCACTGAACGCCGCGATCGCTCGCGAAGAGGCCGAGCAGCAGGCGGCCATCGACGAAGCCAAGGCGAAGGGCGAAGTGCCGCCGCGTTTCGATGGCGGCGTCTCGCTGCGCCAGCGTGCCGTCCCCTTCCTCGACATGCTGCAGCGCTGCAGCCGTGCGGGGAAAGAGATCGTCTGGGGGGTCTGACCTAGTTGATGGCCTTCTCGTCGGGTTGATCGCCGGCTCTCGGCGCCTTGGCGTCGTTGAAGCTCAGCGCCCGCGTGGCATCCCGGAGCCTGGCCCCCTCCACAAGCACCTCGCGCGGAAGGGGATGGCTGATGAAGTGCAGCGGGCTCGCGGTCAACCCATACGCCCCGCTGCCATGAATCGCGACAAGATCCCCCTCCTTGAGCCTTGGAAGGAATACCCCGCTCGCCAGGCGGTCGATGGAGGTGCATAGCGGCCCGACGAGGTCGATCTTCTCCAACGCCTCCCCGCCACCCACCCGATGCATTCGATAGTTCCGGTGGATGACCATGCCGAAGTGACCCGATGCCGGAAGGTGATTGTTCATTCCACCGTCACATATGCCGATCCGGCTGCCGCGCGACTCTTTGATGGAGATGATCCGGGTGAGAAAGTATCCGGCCTCGCCGACCAGAAAGCGGCCCAGCTCCAAGGTGAGCGACGTCTGATGGAAGCGCACATCCCCGATAAAACCTTCGAGGTCCGGCGCAACACCACCAGCCACCTGGGTCAGATCGAGTCCCCTGTCTGCAGGGTGGTAAGGGATACCCAATCCCGATCCGAACACGAGCCTTTGCGGAGTCAGGCCGAAGTCGGCACAGACTGTCCTGAAGGTCTCAAGAAAGATCCGGTAGTTCTCGCAAATCGCCTCCGGCTTGAGACACTGCGTACCAGAATAGATATGAAAGCCAACCACTCGCAGGTGCTGGAGCGCGAGAATCCGGGGGAGCTCTTCGGCAACCGACTCGATATCCAACCCAAATGGGCTAGGCCGACCGCCCATGTGGTCGCCAAATCCTCTAGGAATTCGGGACGGTGAAAGGCGGACGAGCACGCTCTGAACGCGGCCAATGGCTCGCGCGACTCGGTCGGCGACGACAGCCTCCCGTACGCTCTCCACCACGAGCTCGCCCAGCCCGTCCGCTATGGCCTCTTCGATCTCGGAATCCCGTTTGCCCGGACCGGTGAAGCTTGCGCGCTCAGGAGCCCAACCCGCCGCGCGTGCCAGCCGGAACTCTCCGATGGAGGACACGTCGATGTACTCGACCCTTGGAGCCAGCCAGCGAAGGAGCTCGGGGTTGGGATTTGACTTGGCTGCGTAGCTGAAGCTGAACCATCGACCCATGCGGGCCCTTAGTTCGGCGAGGCGTTGCTCGATAGCGTCTGTCAAGTAGACAAAGGCTGGCGTTCCGAAGTTCTCGGCGACGCGGCCCAAGACTCCGTCAAGGGATTGCTCGTCAGCGGCGAGCGTCGACATAGGTCGCGATCCGTTCGGGCGTGTCGAAGTTTTCCAATGTCACGTCACTGGCGGGCACTTCGATCTTGGCACGTTCCTCGACAAAGCCAATCACGTTGAGCATGGCTACAGAGTCTAGGAGACCCGTCGAGAACAGGAGCGTTCCGGGGTCAATGGGCGCCTCGACATTGAGCTCGTTCCGCAGGAAATCGATCAGGTCTTGGCTGTTCATTGTAAGGAGGCAGGTTCCTGGAGAACGCCGGACGCACGGGCCTTGAATCGCGAGATGATCTGCGGGCGATCCAGCTTGCCGCTGGAGGTCCGCGGCATGGAGCCGGGCCAAGTATGGAAGCGCCTCGGAATCATGTAATGAGGCATCACACGGCGGCAGTGAGCCATCAGGGCCGCCTCGCTAAAGTCACCGAGAGGCGTAAGCGCGACATGAACGACTTGGCCTAGGTCGTCATCCTCGACCCCAAAGGCCACCACGTCCGTTATAAGGCCACTTCTGGACAGCAGATCCTCGACCTCCGTCGGACTGAGGCGGAAGCCGCTAGTCTTGATCATGTCATCCATACGTCCCACGAACCAGAGGTCGCCATCCTCGTCAACTCGGACGAGGTCGCCGCTATAGACAACCGGAGTGTCGCCGAGAAGGTCGACCAGTTCTGGACATGGCCGGATCTTCTGCCGCGTCAGTTCGGGCTTCCCCCAGTATCCGAGACTGACCAGAGGACCCGCGTGCACGAGTTCGCCCTGCTCGCCCGGTGCCGCTCGCCCATGACCGTGCTTGATGACATAGACCTGCGCGTTCGGGATGGCTTGCCCGATCGAGCCCATCTTTCGCGCGAATTTCTCTGGCTTGAGAAAGGTGGAGCGGAACGCCTCCGTGAGACCGTACATCAGATAGATGGCGACTCCCGGAAACACCGCCGGCATCCGCTCGAGGATATTGGGGGCTATCTTGCCGCCAGTGTTGGTGATGAGCCGTAGCGATGGCAGAGGCGAGCGGGCCTCATCCAAAAAGCGAACAACTTGGCTCCACAGTGGAGGGACGCCCGCAAATCCGGTTACCCCGTGGGTCTGAACGGCTCGAATCAACTCCGAGGGAAACGCGATTGGCTGATGGACCACGGTTCCACCGGTCCTGAGCATCGTCGTGAGCTGGTTCAGTCCGGCATCAAAACTGTAGGGCAATACGCTTAGCAGCCGATCGTCTTCCCCGAGTTGCAGATAGGCAATCACCGAGTCGGCTCCGATGCAGATGTTCGCGTGAGTCAGCATCACGCCTTTTGGAAGACCGGTCGAGCCCGAGGTGTAGATGATCATGGCAAGGTCGGAGTCTCGGATAACCTGTTCACGAGCTTGGCCAGTCGGCGCCAGAGCCGACGCAGCCTCACACCCATCCGGTATGGCGACGTCTTTGGCGCCCATAACGAGAATCCGCTGTACGAATCGGGGCAAGAGCTCCAGGTTTCGCAGCGCCTCCCGACCGATGATCAACGCCTTGGCCTCGCAATCCGCGGCGACATACGCGAGTTGCTCGGCCGTCCATTGGACATTCACATTGACGACGGTGGCGCCGATCTTGGAGGCCGCAAGCATCGCAGCCACCTCGAAGATGCCCTTCCTGACATGGACGATCACACGGTCGCCCGATGAAACCTCTGCTCCGGCCAAGAAATCTGCAATGAGGTCGACTTCCTCGCTGAGTTGCCCATAGGTCGCCGACCGACCCGAATCCGCATCGATAAGCGCCACCTTCGATGCCCGAAGCGGCAGGTTGTCGGCGAACATCCGATACACGCTCTGTGCCACCTTGATCAGGTCTCCTTTGCCTGAGCGGAGGCTTGGCCCTTTGGCGATTGCTGTCCCGTCGGACCAAAGGGTGTCAATCTCTTGTAGATCTTGCCCGGAGAGCCGATGACAATCGAGTCGGAAGGTACGTTGGTCGTTACAGAGGTGTTTGCCCCAATTCGTACCCGATCCCCGATCCTGATCGGACCAAGAACGGTTGAGTTGACGCCAATGAACACGTCATCCCCAATGACTGGGGCACCTGGTCCCATGTTCGTGCCAACTGTGACATTGTGCATCACACCGCATCGATCACCGATAATGGAATCTGGGTGGATGGATAGATACCCTTCGGCATGAATGATATGGAAATCCGCGCCGATGGTGGTTTGTGGAGGGATCCACACCTTGGTTATATTGAGGATCAAGACCTTCATCACGCCATAGAGCTTGGTCCCGAACCACCTCGCTACCGGGTTCTTTCGCTGCCAAGCCCAACGCCCGTACCGATAGATTACGAGCGACACAAAGGCTGGTTCTGTCAGCGATCTTCCGTGCCGGCGGTAGTCTTCAGTAATCAAGGTAAACAAGGACTGGTCATGCGGTCTTTGGACATCGGGAACGTCGGGCACTTG
>JACMJO010000168.1 GCA_014380605.1 Fimbriimonadaceae bacterium
CCGCCATCGCTGAACGAGTCAGGAGTGAAGTTCAGGATGCCCATCAAGGCGGGACGATCATTAGGAAAGCTAAACAATTTCAGTTAACTTGAACTGCTCGTGAAGAAGCCTTACGGTTCGATTAGTCTCTGACTCAGGAACAAGGACGCTGAGCGAAAAGTCGGAGTCGGTTGTCTGAAGGACTGGGATCTGAGCATCCTGCAAAGTCGTTAGGACTTCTAAGAAAACTCCGGGCTGCTGCATATATTCATGCCCGACCAGCGAGACCATCGTGCAGCCCTCCGTCAATTCAGCTACCACGGGGCTGATACTGCCGAGCGGCTCGAGAAGCCGCAGCTGATTCTCGACGTCTTTGGAAGGCTTGGCGCCTACCTGGAGCAAGAACATCCTGCCATCGACGGGTAGAACCAGGCTGTCGAGAATGCCCGCCAGCATGGGGAATTGAGATCGCGGAACGGCGAACCCAGTTCCGCTGGGGCTCAGATTCAACATGAAGAGGTTGAAGCCGTAGCGCGCCATCGTCTCGAAGATTCGAGTCTCCAGAATCCGCCGATCCTCATCGCTCGCGTCTTTGAGGTCGAACTGAAGATAGACCAGTTTTCCGGTGTGGGTCACGCCGGTCACGCGCCGACCGGGGAATCGATCCCGACGGACGATTTCTGTTCCCTCATCGTCGCTGAAGGTGTTCTTCACCCAGAGCGGAATATCGAAGTTCATCGCGATCTCGGCGGCTCGAGGATGCAAAACCTTAGCCCCAAGGTGGGCAATTTCGGCAACTTCGTCGTAAGTGACTTTTCTAAGGGTGGGCGCAGTCGGCACGGAATCTGGGTCGGCGGTCTTCACTCCGTCCACGTCGGTATAGATTTCGACCGTTTCGGCTTGCATCGCCGCGCCGACAGCTGCGGCGGTTGTGTCGGAGCCTCCCCGTCCAAGCGTCGTCAGCTCACCGCCCGGGGAGCCATCTCCTGAAACATAGACTCCTTGGAAACCACATACGACCGGAATGGCTCCCTTTTCACACGCTTTCAAAAGGCTAACAGGATTGATTCCGACGATCCTCGCGTTGCCGTAGACGCCATCGGTTCGGATTCCGGCTTGGCCGCCTCGAAATGCCATTGCCGGATGGCCCAGAGTTTTGAGGGTGTGGGCAAAGATTACGGAACTTAGAATCTCTCCGCAAGCAACCAGCAGATCGAGTTCGCGCGGATCGGGATCTACCGTGGGATCGATATCCCGCAACATGTTTATAAGGGTGTCGGTGGCATAGGGAGCTCCTTTCCGACCGATCGCGCTGACCACCACGACGGGGAGGAAGCCTTGCTCCTTGGCGCTGATGACCTTCAGGGCCGATTGAACCCTGGCTTCGTGGGTGGCCATGCTGGTGCCGCCAAACTTCATGACTTTGAGTTTCTGTAGTTTAGGAACCATTGCCGCCCGCGTTAAAGAGATTTTGTAGCGTCGGGGCGTACTTGGACTCGGCAACGATCATCATTCGGTCGTGCATGTCGCTGATGTGGTCCACGATGGCTCCGCTGGCGATCGCTTTCTGCACCACTTGCGCGGTCAACCCTTCCTCGTCGCGCATGTTCACGGCATGGACTAGTACCACGCATCGGTCCTTGCGAATTGTGTGGCGGACTTGAAGGGGCGCAAGCGCGGCTTCTACATCGGCAGAGTTCCCTTCTGAGATGACGAACGATAGTCCCGAGGGTGTCAGCTTTAGGAAGTCGACGCTGACGCCCGCTTCGGCGACCGATTTCAAGACCTTGATTCGCTTCTCGTGGATCGGCTCTTCCAGCCGAGAAATATGTACTTGCGCGAAGCCGTTTCGAACTTCGATCTGACCGATTCCCCGCTGCTTCTCGAAGGCCGTTTCTTGAACCAGAACTTGGTCTTTTATTTGGGCCACCGGTTATTCGTTCTCCGCCTTCCCGAGCAGGATGTTCTCCGCCTTGGTCCAGACGTCGTTATCCAGGTTCAGCCCACTCGCCGAGATGTTTGCTTCCAACTGGGCGATCGAGGTTGCGCCGACGATCACCGAACTTACGGCCTTCTGTCGCAAGCACCAGGCCAGAGCGAATTGCGGCAGGGTGTAGCCTAACCCCTCGACATACGCTTTAAGAAGCTGCACTCGTTCTAGGTTCTCATCCTTCATCAGCCAACCCATGAACATGTTGCTCTTGTCGTCGGCGGCGCGAGTTCCTTCGGGCGGGGCTTGTCCGGGAAGGTACTTCCCAGTGAGGACTCCCTGAGCCAAGGGAGAGAAGACGACGTTTCCGATACCGTACTGCTCGCTGACCGGCAAGACCGCGTCCTCGATGGAGCGGTTGAACATGCTGTAGCTCGGCTGGTTACTTGCCGGAGGATTGGCGTTCAGCTCCTTGGCGGTCAAGACGGCCTCGGTGAGTTTGTGGGCGGGCCGCTCGCTGACTCCCCAGTACAAAACCTTGCCTTGCTTGATCAAGTCGTCGATCGCCCGGACCGTCTCATCGATCGGCGTATCCATATCCAATCGATGGAACTGCATCAGGTCGATGTATTCGACCTGAAGCCGCTTCAGGGAGTTATGGACTGACTCGTAAATGTGCTTCCGGCTGAGCCCTCGATCATTCGGGCGGTCGCTCATCGGGAAAAAGCACTTCGTGGCGATGAACAGGTCCTCGCGCTTCAAGGGTTTGATCGCGATGCCCAGAGAATTCTCTGCCTCGCCCGTGTTGTACACGTCGGCGGTGTCGAAGAAATTGATGCCGAGATCGAAGGCTCGGTGGACGATTTGAGAAGTCGCTGTGTCCTCAAGCGTGCGACCGTGGGTTAGCCAGCCGCCTAAGGAAACCTCGCTGACTTTGACGCCATAGCGCCCCAGTTTTCGGTAGTTCATGCCAGGGGGTAGGTTACCCCCTGGCAATTGAACTTAGACCTTGAAGATGGTTCGTCTCAGGTTGCCGATCAGCGGCGGGTCAAATTGTGATCCCGCATTGCCGGCGATAGCTCCCATGATGACGAGAGCGAGAACGGCCAACCCATAAATGCCCCATATTGGCAAAATGAGCAGTGCAAGAGGTCCCGCAAACGCGAGGATAATGCCCAAGATAACGATGACAACGGCGGCCGCGACGTTGACGATCACCAGGGTCAGCCCGGTCGCCGCATGCTGCTTGACAAACGGCTTGTCTTCCTTCGCGATCAAGAAGAAGATCAGCGGAGATATAAAGCTGATGACGAACATGAGCAACCAACTCAGCAGAGCGTGAGTCCGCTGTTCCTGTGGAATGGACGGGTCCGGGGGGCCGGAGAATGGAACCGGTCCACCCGTAGGCGCTCCTGCAGTTGCGGCGGAAGCCATGTTGGCGAAGTTGGTCGCCGAGCTCGTCGGTGCGGGAGTTGGTGTGGGCTCGGGAGCCGGGGCAATAGTGGGTTCTTCAGGCGGTTTGTTCTCGTCCATTTTTGGTACCTAATCGTGACAGACGATTCGACATGCCGATTCGATTTTCCTTTATTTGATTTTTGTTGCCGTACGAGTCAGGGCTACAGCTTGAAGAGGATAAACCTAGGCGGTCTATTCGGTCTTCCAAACGTTTGCGCTACCGATAACTTCCCTTCCTTTGCCGCCTCGGAGATAAGAATCTTGAACTTCACTTCCCAATTGTTCATGAACTGCTCTCGATAGGGTTCTGGAAAATCCTGTCCACCCATCGTGCCAAGCATCAATTCTCCAAGGATGGGACCCTTTCCCGGGTTCAAATCTGCCCGATTATTCTCGATCATGTTCACCAGGACATGAGTAAAGCCCATCTTCTTCATGGCGTCGGCATAGTCGGCCCCGGATTTCATCGTGTCGTAAGGAACCATGGTTCCATGCCCCGGATTGGCCCAGTAGTAAGGAACGTCTAGCACGTAGCCGAACACCTCGTCATACAGGGCGATCTTGACGTTCTTGCCAAGCTTGTTGATTTCTTGGGCGGGCTCAAACAAGGGAATTCTTCTGGTCTGATACTCCTCTTGAGAGACCTTGCCCGTGACCACCTGCATCTGGTCGCTGAAACGGTCGGAGTGAAGGATGTATAGACTTGCGAGAGTTTGCACTCCGGCCAGACCTGCCATGAGCGGTGCGTAGCCCTTTCGAGTGGTTAGCTGTCCCGCGATCAGGGCGAGAGGGACCGATAGAGTGACGATATATCGACTCTGCTGGGTCAGGACAAACCAGATGCCAAGGCTCACCAGGATTCCCGCAACCAAGGCTCGCTCGAAACGCTCTTTCTGGCCAGCAAACATTCCCAGTAGCAAAGCGCCGATGATCGCGATCCCGATCGCGCCCATGGGATCGCCATTGCCCATTGTCTGCTGGGGATTCACGTAGCGGCCCGGCTGATAGGCGAGTCCGAGGATGCTGTGGCCAAGCCTTTGGGGCTGGAGGCTCCCTTCCGGAGGCTTCTCCCGTCCGACTCCAAACGTGTTCTGCTCGTTCGTATAGATAGCGGCTCGCCTCTCGTCCCAGTCTTTGCCACCCAGCTTGGAATAGAAGAAGGGAAAGACGGGATTGTCCTTCCATACCGCGTTCTTGATGTACCAAGGGCTGGCGAGGGCGAGTGATGCCAGGCCGATGATGAAGACCGGTTTCAGGTTTCGCTTGAGGAGAAGCGCCCCGACGAGAGCAATGAGGCCAGCAACCGCGATGGTTTGAAGGCCGGTGTACTTGGTCCCGGCGGCAAGGCTGAGGAGGATCGCGCTCAGCCAGGCGTGCTTGGAATCGTCGCTTTCGAGCCACCAGCAAGCAAAGATCAGCCCGAGTCCGGCATAGAGGCCATGGGCGACGTCGATGTAAGCGGTTCCGGACTGCCAAAGGACGATGGGAACGGTGGCGAATACCAGGCTCGCCCACCACCCGGCTCGCTGGCCGTAGCGCTGTCTCGCGAGGCCGAAAATCGTGATCACGCCGAGAAGCGTGTAAAGCCAGACGAACATCTTCGCGCCCGCTTGTCCTCCCCATTTGAGTCCGAGCAGGAAGAGGCTATCGACCGCGAAGGGAAAGTTGGATTGGTGGATGTATGGGATGACTTCGATCTTCCCTGCTTCTAACCAGAGCTTCGGAACGGCAAGGTGGTAGGCGAGGGAATCCCAGTCCATTGGGGTGCTTGGAGCAAGGACTCCGGCGAGGGCCATGAGGAGACCGAGAGCGATGGCGAGGGGAAATAGGAGGTCGGGCCCTTTCGGAGGGCCCATCTTCAGGCGTGATTTGACTTCGCTGAATGCGATTCCATCGCGGATGATCAACACGCTGAGCACGATGAACATGCCAACCCAGGGAATAAGCAAACTCATTCCCGACATTCCCCAAAAGAATGTGACTGTGCCCAAGCCACCTAGACCAATAAGGCCCGCAATCCCAACCTGCGCGGCAGGATCAAGATTTGAAAGGAATCGCCGTGCCGTAGACTGGGTAAGTAAGGCGAGACAAATTCCGATCAGGAGAGTGAGAACGACCCCGAGCATTGGCATGTGAGTATACAAGTCAACGCACTCGCTCTTCAGTTAGATTCCTAATCGGCAGATTCGAATCCTAGCCTCATCTTGCTACAATCCAAGTGGCCGAATGAATTCGGCGATCCCAGGGGGTTTATGCGACGCTATTGGCAGATCTACCGAACCTTCTTCACCAGCTCGGTCGCTCGCGAGCTGGAGTTTCGGGCCAATTTCTTCGCGAAGATCCTTCAGAACGCGATCTGGATTTTCTTTTTTATCCTGCTCTTGCTCGTGGTGTATCGCAATACGGACTCAATCGCCGGTTGGAGCCGGGGCGATTCATTTATCCTGGCAGCGTCGATCTTTATCATGACGGCGGTTGGGACTGCCTTTTTCATGTCGATCATGGAGATTCCCCAGCATGTGCGGCAAGGGACTTTGGATTTCATCGTCACCAAACCCATCGATTCACAGTTCTGGGTCTCGAGCCGCAAGTTCAATTTCGACAAGATCGGCACCCTGATCGCCGGGATTGTGATGCTCATCATCGGCGTGATCCAAGCTAAGGTTCATCCCGGTTTTTCTGAATGGTCGGCCTTTGGGGTTCTCCTCGCGAGTTCGCTGGTGATCTACTACTCGGTGTCATTGATGCTGATGACGACCGGAGTTTGGCTGGTTCGGGTGGATAATCTTTGGGTGCTCACTGAGACGATGACGGAAGTGGCGCGATATCCCATCGATATCTATGGGATGGGAATCAAAAACCTGCTTACATTCGTGCTCCCGATGGCCTTCATTGCCACCATTCCGGCGTCTCAGCTTGTGCGAGGAGCGGACTGGAGGATGGTTGGGCTCGGGTTGGTTTGGGCGGCGGTTTTCTTTGGGCTGTCGAGGGCTTTTTGGAAGTTTGCGATGCGGCACTACACGAGCGCGAGCAGTTGAACACAGAAGCCCGTTAGTTGACTCCGCCGCCGCTGATTGTCACGGGTTGGCCGCTGGTCCCTGTTCCGAACCCAGTGTTGAATGGGAACGCCTTTAGCCGGATATAGAAGTTGACGCTTGTGCCGGCTCTAAAACCGATGGGGTTGTCGATGACCGTCATCACGGCTTCCGCGCAGTGCAGATCGTAGGTGAATTGGAAATGCCGAGCCTCGAACCGCTTCAGGTAGCCGTTGTAATCGAATAGCGCACTTGTCCTTAACCTTCCCCACTTGAACCCATCGACAAACCCGCTGAAAGAACTCCAAGTTTTGCGGATACCGTCATATTTAGCGCCTAAACCTACAAACGTGGCTCCGGGTTTGTACGCTAGGTCGACGCGGAGGTTGTTCCAAGACCCCTGAAAACTGTCGTAGTTGCTGACAGCCCTTAGCGATATGTAGTCGACCGGTCGATACTCCATTCTCACCCCAACGGATTGCCAAGCGACCTTGGGGCCAAGGCTGTTTTGCTGAAGTTGGAGAATGTCGTATCCGGTTTGTGCGCCAATCAAGAAAGTTCTGTACGGACGGAAACTGATGTCAGTGGTGAGAAGGTTTGTTCTCCCTAGCCTATCGATCTGCAGAGGCGAGAAGCCATAGGGCCGGAGATAGCTGTAGCGAATGTTGAGGCTTGTGTCGTAACCAAGGGCGTAGCTGGCCTGTAACCCAAGGCCTAGCGTGTATTGGGCCGTATCGTCGCTGTAGACGCCCTGCTTAAACCGACCGTTAACATCGAATCGAAATCGCTTCGCGCTTCGGTCTGGCCGACTCACTCTAAAGTCAAAGTTTGCTCTACTAAGCTTTGTCTTATCGAGCGAGTTTGCAAACTCACCGAGGCTCAGTTCGGCGTTAAACGGCCATCCGCCATCCTTCGGACCAAAGAGCTTCCTGGAATCGGTAACCAGAGAAACGACTGGAGTTCGGTCTGCTCCATTAAAGAAGTTCGTCGTCTCTCCAACTGGGATTGCTCGCTGATAGTCGAACTGCGCGATCGCCTGCTTCAAGTCGTAGTCCGCTTTCAACTTGACGTCCAGTTGCTCACGCTTCGTTGAGAAGGACGAGTTGGCATTTGAGCTCTGGGATAGGCCGATATCAAAGTTCGTTCGAAGGTTGGGAGTCCATCGGCGGACGTCTCCGATCTTAAAGCTCTGCGACTCGGTGGTGCTGGCGCCAGAGTTGTTCTGATTGCGAAGGAAGTCGAACCTAGTGTTGGTGCCACGACCCTGGGGGACCAGGAGGCCAATACGTGTATTCAGGATCGTCGCGCCGGGAGCGGACAGGTAGTTGCTTTGCTGGTAGTTATTGTCCAGGGTCAGGATGCCAAATCCTAATTCCTGGCGGTGGCGACTCATGACCGTGATCGTCTTGTCTTGGCCAAAAACGGAGTAGGCGCTCAGAACGCCTCGAAGGTTTGGGTTGGAGTAGTTGTAATCGAAACCGAGGGCCGGGCCGCGTTTGGTGTAGTAATCGACGTGGGTATCCAGAAAGCTGTAGTCATCCCTCAACGGGATGCCGAACTTGAACTTCACATAGTAGCCCTCGTCAAAAGTCTGCCCGACTTCCGGCAGATATTTATAGGTTCTCTCGTCTAAGGGAATAGACAAATAAGGCAGTTTGACGATGGTTTTCTCAAATATCTTGATTGCCACTTTGCGGAAAATCGCTCGCTTACCGGGGCGAATCGTCGCCTTGGCGGCTTGGAGGTGATAGTGAGGCACCTCCCGGTCACATGAAGTGACATCACATTTTTCACCGAAAATCTCATTTTTAGAGCCGTAAGTCGTTCCTCCTTTGAGGTACAGGTTGCGCTGAATCTGCCCGCCTAGAAGCGATGGACGCGCGTCCATCGCTTCTAGGCATCCTTGGCAAGGAACGTTTCGTTGCGCATGTTGACGGTGACTTCACCGCCCTTGACAAAAGCCTTCTCGCCGAAGACTTTTACGTTACCGCTGGCCTTGAAAACTTTGGTGTCCAGGTTGCCCTCGATCCTGTCCGCGAAAATCTCGTATCCGGCATAGATGAGATGAGTGCCCTCGGGTCCGGTCAGGACAACTACGGGGCCATTTCGCTTCATATCCCCTTTTTCTATCTTGAACTCTTGTCGATTGGGGTCGATCATTCGCTCGGGTAATTGGCCAGATCGTATCGTCGGATCATTAACCTGAGGCTGGGTTGGAGTTATCTGATTCGGCTTAGGCAGGAGTTCCTTGTCCTTGAGCGTTTGAATGGCTGTGCGGATAGGTCCCCCAACATCTTGGGCCAGACTGCCGGTTGCGACCATGCACAGCACAATTACTAGGCATCGCCTCACTCAAGCCTCCGAATCGCGAAGAGGCCGAGGACGATGAAGAAGATGTTAGGGAGCCACGCAGCAAACCAGGGAGGAGTGAGTCCGTTGTTACCTAGAATTTCCGTGCTGATAACCCAGGCGTTGTAGTAGACGAGTACGACCACCATGCTCAACAGGACGCCGATAAAGGCGCCGCTTCGGGCGAACCATACTGCAAACACTGGTCCTATGATCGCAAAAACAAGGCAGGCGGCGGGAACGGCAAACCGGTTGTGGTATTTGACCTCTTCGACGCGAGTATTTAGGCCAGACTTGCGGGAGTTTTCAATCGACGCTCGTAGTTCGTCCAAGGTCTTCTCTTCGGACATAGGGTTGCCGAACAGCGAGTCGATTTCGATAGGGTCGTTGATCTTGATCGGATCGCCTGCCTTGGCGCTAACCAGGAGTTGATCTTGCAAAATCCACACGAACGTGTCGGTCATCTGCCAGTTTCCGCCAAAGTAGGTTCCTCGCTTGGCGGTCATGATGACGGTCTGGTTGGGTTGCGGCCTTTCGAAAAGGACGATGTCCGTAAGGATGAGATTGTCGGCGCCACCTCGCTGGATCGCGCCGAAGTTCACATACCAGTTCTTGAGCTTGACGCCCTGGTTTTGAACGAAGTTGGGGATACCCCCTAGGACACCTACCTGTACGGAAAGCTTATTGAACTTCTTCTCAGCCGGAGGCATGATCTTTTCCACCAGGTAGAAGTTGCCGATGGCGACCAGCAAACCAAAAATCGCGATGGGCCAGATGATGCGGAGGATTCTCGCGCCGACTGCACGCATGGCCGTGAGCTCGCTTTCGCGAGTCAGTCGCGACACGGCCATCGAGGAGGCTAAAGACATCCCCACCGGCAAAGTCATGTTTGCCCAGTAAGGAGTTTTGTACAGCACCAATTGAGCGAATGCGGAGAACGGAACGCTCTGCATCGAGACGCTCTTGAAGAGATAGATGAACTGGTTGGCCTGGAACATCAGAAGCACGCTGACGGTGCCGATCAGGAACGGAACCGCCAGTTCCTTCAGCACGTAAACGTCCAGCTTTTTCACTTCGCCGTAGCTCCAGAAGAACGGAAGGTGGCTGCCAAAACAAAAATGGCAAGGGCCATAAGACCAATGATGACTGGTATTGCCGCTCCCGCGGGCAAAGATCCGGCGACAAATGGAATTCCGACTAGCGCAACCATAATCGCAACCCAAGCCGCGACGAACTTTCTCGCCAGCCCCTTTCCAACCCAAGCGCCCCGAGCGTGGTCGAGCAGGAACGGAGCTCCACACCTTTGACAATGGGTAAGCCCAGGTTGGTTTTTGACCCCGCACTCAAGGCAGGCCAAGGGAACCTTCTGGTCCGGAGCGATTCGATAGTGTCGCCACTTCTTCAGAATAAGGTTTTCCTCTTGAAACAATGCGGCGGGCATGGTTTGGATGGCATCCTCGGCCAAGGCAAGCGCATGTGCGGGCATGCCCTTGTTGTAGATCGTCTTGGCCAATTTGAACTTGGCGGAGGCGTTGCCAGGCGTCTGGGCGAGCATCTCGTAGGCACGTTCGATCGCTTCCACATCTATTTGATTGAGGGCGCGTTTGTTCAAAGACGACCGGACGACGGGAAAAGCGACCATCGTGACAACTACGGCAACCAGGATCAAGGGAGCCATGAACGGTTCGCGAGCCAGCAACGCCGTTCCACCAAGGCCAATGCCAGCGGCAATTCCCGCGATCGCGCTGAGAACGTCCACATCGCCTTGGACCGCCCATTGGACAAGAGCAACCACCCAAATGGCAAGCGGCACCCAGATGGCAATTCCCGCCGCCAAGGACAAGGGATTATTGAAAATCTGGTCACGAAGCACCCTGGTCTTCATCCTCCTCGGTTTGCGGCGCTTCGACCGTCTTGCCGAACTTAAACTTTGGCTCGGTACCTTCTCTGAGTCGCTTAATGTTTGCGCGATGGCGATAGATGATAAAGAGGATCATCACCGAGTAGCCGCCGATCACCCAGGGCGAGTCTTTGAAGAGGAGACCAAAAGGAATGGTTGAAACAATCGCGATCATGCTCGCCAGGCTCATGTATCGGGTGGTTCCCAGAGAGATCGAAAACAAAACGAAGGCGCTCAAGGCTACAAGCGGCGAGGTGCCAAGGGTCATTCCAAGCGCGGAGGAGATTCCTTTGCCTCCCTTGAACTTCAGGAAGGGTGAAAAGCTGTGCCCGATAATCGCCATCGAGCCGGCAAACATCCAAAACTCCTGGCGATCGGGAAAGAGCCATCGCCCAACCAGTGGAGGAATCAGACCTTTGAGCAGATCAAGGACGAAGACGAGGAAGCCGGGGCCCTTGCCGAGAACCCTCATTGCGTTGGTCGCCCCAGTGTTGCCACTGCCGACCTTCATGAGATCAACCCCTCTCGCCCTCGCGATCAGCACTCCGAAGGGGATGGAGCCCAGCAAGTAGGAGCCGAGGAGGAGCAGGGCCAATTCCATGGTCATGCCTTCAGACGTTCCAGACCCTGAATGTAGATCGCGCGAACGGTCTCGATGACCCGTTCATGCAGGGCGAGGAAATCGTTGCCGCTAGATAGGTCCATGGAATCGGCAAGTCGATCCAGTTTGTCCGGGTTTTCGGGAATCACATCCTTCTCCAAGCTGAGCAATCCTAGGCGAAGTCGGACCTCAATTAGGTGTCGATGCGCATGTTGAAGCTGTTGGACCTCCACGGCGTTCAGCAGACCTGCGTTGCCCAGGTTTTGGATTCGAACCGACATGGAAACCAGAGCCTCGGGGGCATGGGTTGCGGTTGGGTATCGCATTTCGAACAGGTGTACCAACCACTCTACATCGTTCAGGCCGCCGAATCCGATCTTGACCTCGCGACGCAAATGTTGGGGCTTGATTCGCTCGGTCTCGACCCGCTTCTTCATCGCCAGTAGTTCTCTAAGCCGCTCAGGCGTCAAAGGCTGGGCAAAGGCAACCTTGCGAACTGTTTCGATCGCCCGGTCTCCTCCGAATATCTCGCGGGCTTGACCCAAAGCGAAGCGCTCCCACATCTCCATGCCCGATAGCTCATAGGTTCCGAGCGCTTCCAATGAACGGACAAGCATTCCCTTGCCACCATCAGGACGCAAGCGCAAATCAACTCCGATAGGAACCCCGACCCGCTTCAACTGGCTAAGAAGCGACAGGAACTGCTGAGCCTGCGACTCTGCCTCAGATTGCCACTCCGTTTTCTCAACGAGCAAAAAAAGATCGGCATCCGAGTCGATCCCCATCTCACGGCCCCCGTAACTGCCCAGACCAACGATATCGAACCGCACGAGAAGCCGCTTCGCACAGTGAATGATAAGCGCGTCAGTCAAGTCGGCTATCGCTTCTCCGGGATCGAAGTCTTGGCTCAACACCCATCTAGCCATTAGATGGCATCTCGCCCTGACAAAAGCTTCCGCGAGTTGTTTTATGGGGCAACCAAGGGCAAGGCGATGAATCATTGCCGCCGAATCGACTTCTTCCTCGATTTCTCCGCTCACCAGCATCTCCGTCAAGCCGATCGATTCCTTCAGGTCGTTTACCAATCGAGGTGCGGATCGAGCGATCTTCTCGACCCGATCCAGGCTATCGCGATTCTCGATGAGGCTGGCATAGAAAGCATCGGGCGACGGAAGGGAGTCGAACCATTGCAGAGCGCTTGGCGCAAGCCCTTCAAGTCGTTCGGCTATTTGGTCGCGGTCACTCCCCGCGGAAGGTTCAGGCCTCAAAATAGACTTGTACAAGGTCTGAATTGTACGCCGATGGGCTTCCAATTCGCCGTCGACTTCGGGCCAAGTTGAGCGGCCCAAAAGCTTGGCCAATCTGGTGCGAGCCGCGGGGTCTGCAGGGATGCTGTGCGTTTGCCGGTCTCCAACGAGTTGGCACCGATGTTCTAGCTGTCTAAGGAACACGTAGCCCTTCTCAAGGCTAGATGCAACCGGATGGTCAAGGATGCCCTGATCCTCTAGCTCCCGAAGGACCTCCAATGTGGGGGCAACTTGCAGGGACGGCAACTTGTAGCCGTGGATAAGCTGAAGGGCTTGGACCAGGAACTCAACGTCCCTAATCCCTCCTGCCCCGCGTTTGAGGTCGTCGCTGTCCGAACGCTCTTCGATTCGGGTCTTCATCGCGAGCATTGCCTCAAGTTCGGGCTCGCTCAGTTGGGGGCGGAAACACCTTTCAGTCCGCATGGACAGCCACCGCTGTTGCAACTCGGGCGGCCCCACGATGGGTTTCGATCTTATGAGCGCCTGCACTTCCCATTGCTCGGCGTATAGCTTGTAATAGGCTTCAAAGCTCCGCATCGAGGCCACGAGAGGGCCAGAATTACCATAGGGTCGGAGGCGCAGGTCGACGCGATATAGCGAACCTCTGCCCATTCGATCGCTAAACGCGCGGCCCAGCAGCTCACAGAATCGGGTGGCTTCACTTTCAAATACCTCGCCCATCCCGTCAGGGACAGCGTAGGCGAGGTCGATATCAGAACTGAAGTTCAGTTCCCGACCCCCAAGTTTGCCGAAGCCGACGATCAAAACCGGGCAATCTCCTTGCAATCCCTTTTGCTTTGCAAACTCGGTCCAAACCGCCTGTGCCGTCAAAGTGATCAGGCCCTCGGCAAGGTCGCTGATCGCTTGCCAAACCGATTCCTCGGGCCAATTCCCCGCCAGATCGTTGATAACGATGGGAAGCGTCCACCGTTGCTTAAGGAAGCGAAGTCGATCCAAGGCATGGGAGTGGGAAGTCGAAGTAGCCAACATCGACCCGCCTTCGCGAACCACGGCGTCGCGTGTTGGCAACCTCTCAAGCTCATAAGGCTCTAAGACCAAAGACGCCAATTCGGGATTTTGAATCAGGGAGTCGGTAATCGGTTGGCTAGCTCCGAACAGGTTGATGAGAAGCCTGGCCAACTGGGGAACGGAAACCAGTTGGCTGAGATGAAGGTGGGGGTTGGCAGTTGCCGCTAGCCATCGGCCTAAGTTGGTGAGGGCGAGGTCGGCGTCGGCATTCCCCTGAAAAAGGTTGGGAAAGGTGTCCGGCAATGGCTCACCCAGCACCGTCGCTAAGTGGTTGAGGGACCTCGTGGCTGATGTTTCATCGGCAAAGATGCTTGTCGACATCGCACCCTTTTTGATCATGACCTAACCGAGTAGTTTGCACTTGATTGAGTATTCGCTGCCTAATGCTCTAGTTCCTTCCAACGGCGGTTAGCGTGGGTGGGTTCGCGGAACGCGGAGTTTAACTGCGTCGTTCCATAATCGTTGGAACAAAGATGACAGCCTATGCAGTGATCATGGCGGGGGGATCTGGCGAGCGCTTTTGGCCGGTATCGCGTCGCAACCGGCCCAAACAGCTCTTGAAGCTGACTCATCCCGATGAAACTCTCCTGGAAGAAGCGGTCAATCGGATTGCTCCCTTGATCCCCAGAGAGCGGGTCATTATCGCGACCGGGTTGTCCTTGCTCGATGCGGTCCGGGAAGCCTCCTTGGTGCCTGATGAGAGCGTTTTGGCTGAGCCAGCCAAGCGCAATACGCTCGGTTGTCTAGCATGGGTTGCCGCCAACCTCCTCGCCAAACATGAGGGCGAGGAATCGGAAGTGGCGATGGCGGTTCTGACGGCGGATCACAAGATTGGCGAGGCGCCCCTATTCCGCGATACGGTTGCAGTTGCTCTCGAAACGGCTCAAAGGACCGGGGGTCTGGTAACCATTGGCATTCGGCCGACTCGAGTGGAGACCGGCT
This sequence comes from Fimbriimonadaceae bacterium, assembly GCA_014380605.1. Taxonomy (GTDB): domain Bacteria; phylum Armatimonadota; class Fimbriimonadia; order Fimbriimonadales; family Fimbriimonadaceae; genus 55-13. The sequence goes on from JACMJO010000168.1 coordinate 14,528, forward strand.
ATGGCTATGTCGAGGTGGGAGACATCGTTCGACCCGAGAAGCCCGAAGCGTATCGAGCCGCCTGCTTTCGAGAGAAGCCCGATTTCGAGACGGCAACCCACTACTTGGAATCCGGAAAGCACTTGTGGAACAGCGGAATGTTCTTCTGGACTCTTCGGGGCTTTCTTGGCGAGATGAGCCATGCCAACCCTGAGGTCTTCGCAACGATAATTAGGATATCTAAGCAACTTCAAGCGGGCGATATGAACTCCGCTACGACCAGTTTTGAAAGCCTCCCTAATGAATCAGTCGACTATGCCCTCTTAGAGAAAGCCACTCAGGTCTATACCGTCGCGGGTGAGTTTCCTTGGGATGATGTCGGGGCTTGGGACGCGCTGGAAAGATCGATGCCAGTCGACACGGACGCAAACATGGTTCACGGCCCCGCGTTGGTGGTAGACAGCGTTGGAACGATCGTCTATAACGATGAGCCGAACGTGTTGGTGACCGCGATTGGCTTAGAGGATTTAGTAGTCGTAGTAACTAGGGGTGCTGTCATGATCTGCCCGAAATCCCAGGCACAGAGGGTCAAGGAAATCCTTAACAAGTTGCCTGCCGA
>JACMJO010000169.1 GCA_014380605.1 Fimbriimonadaceae bacterium
CAAACGCCGTGATCACGACCTTCGCGGATGGCCATGCTAAGAAGACCTCAATTGGAGCGCTTGCAGCCGGTACCAACTGGTCCAAGACCAGCACCGCTGCATCCATGGCGTTCACCGACCGGACCAAGTACCTCTGGGACCTCGAATAATGAGAGCCTATCTACTGTTGACGCTTGCCGTATTTGCCCCCGCTCTGGGTTGCTCAGGCGGCGAGAACCCCGAGCAGAATCTTACGAATCCGACCGCATCCGCCCCGCCCGATCCCAATGCGCCGCCACCGACGCAAAAGAACGTGCAGTTCGGGTCGGCCAGCAAGCCGGGCAGCATCGGCAGCAAGTAACTTATCGCCTTGGGGGCGGAACCGCCCCCAAGGTAAACTGGGTCTATGCCTAACTGGAAAGAGGGAGACCGAGTTCGCGTCATAACTCGCCCTGTCACCGAAGAGGATCGCAAGTCCAACCGCTATTACGACCATATGGGCGGGCTTGTGGGAATCGTTCAAAACGTCTATAACGAAGCCGAGATCGCGATCAAGATCGAGCCCGAATTCATGACGCCGGTTACGGCCGGAGTTCAGAAAGAGGCGACCATGCGGATGCGCGAGAAGTTCCTCAGCAACATCTCCGAAGAGCAGAAGAAGCAACTGAACAAGGAAGAGCTAGAGTTCGACGCCCACTATGTCCAGCTAGTCCAAACCAAAGACCTGGAGAAGTTCTGATGGCATCCGCAGAATCTTCATTCGATATCGTCTCGCGAGTGGACCAGATGGAGGTCAAGAACGCGATCGATCAGGCTCAAAAGGAGCTCGCCAACCGCTACGACCTGAAGGGCACGAAGGCCGAGATTCAGGCAGAAAAGGACGATATCAAGGTCATTGCGGATGACGAGTTTCGGCTCGATCAGGTTAAGGACATTGTTTTTTCCAAGCTGATCAATCGCGGGGTCGATTCTCGCCATATCGAGTGGGGCAAGGTTGAACCCGGGGCGGGGATTTCGGTTCACACCAAGCTGACTTTTAAGGCGGGAATCGCTCAGGACAAGGCGAAAGAGCTGACCAAGATGATCCGGGACAATAAGGCTTTGAAAGTGAACTCGCAGATCCAGGGCGATGAAGTTCGGGTTTCCAGCAAGAGCAAAGACGATCTCCAGAAGGCGATGGCGTTTGTGAAAGGTTTGACTTTGGAGTTTCCGGTTGATTTTGTGAATTTTCGCTGAGTCGAGTCACTCGATTCCTTGGATTCCTTGCTTTCCTTCTTATTGGGCGCAATGTCTTTGCGATAAGTTAGCCTTTCCTGATCAGACCACCGCTTGGCGGATGATCATCCATCGTTCGGGGTTTGGTAGAAGTTCGAACCCGAACTTCGCGTAGAGCGAGTGGGCATCGTGGGTGGCGAGCAACCATCGCCTGAGGTTCTGGTGTTCGGGATGGGCGAGGGCAAGCTCCACCATGGCCTGGGCAACGCCTTGGCCACGAGCATCGTCGTCGACGAAGACGTCGCACAGGTAGGCGAAGGTGGTGCGATCGGAGACCACGCGGCAGTATCCAACTTGTTTCGCATCGAGAAATGCGTTGATTACCAAAGAGGAGTTCTCGGCGGCCCGTTCAACCCGGTCTCGGGCGATGCCGGGGCTCCAATAGCTTGAGGCGAGCCAGGGGTGGACCCGATCGAAGTCTGTATTTTCGATGCCCGGTCTAACGTCGATCACGGGCTGAGGCTACCACCCAGACGACCCTGATCAGGACAGGTTCTACAGTTTCGCTAGATCGCGGTATTGACTCCAGGCTGGGTCGGCGGTGCATTCAAGTTGGACGCCCTTATCGCCGAGGCGCTGGTGCAGTTCCGTCATCAAGTTCTGGCCGTCCTTCGCGTAGAGGATCGAGTCGCGCTTGCCGTCCATCGTCATCACCCCGACGACGAGAAAGCCGAGAAGAGACTCCAACTGTTCAAGGCAGTCATCGACCTCGCTAAGCACTTCCCATTGCGAGCCACGGGGCAATTCCCCGTCGAAGGTCATCGTGCAGTACACCAAGTCTGGATACTCGCTCCGGTTGGCCTTGGCATGGCGCCGCAGCAATCGCGTTCCCATCTGACTGCCATCCTTGCGGAGAATCTTTGAGACTTCCCATATTTCCTTCCTTTTGAAAGGCCACATGAGGAAATCATACGTGATCGACGATCGACGGATCTGAGTCAAATACCTGGCGCACCTGAGGCAGGCCGAAATCGGCTCGCTCCAGGGGCCACGGTAACCTTTGCCATTCGATGACAACGCTCGAGAAGGTCGAGAAGGAGATTGCGGAAGGCAAGTTGGGCATTGCCCGCGACCGCCTGCACGGACTGGTTCAGGCGCACCCCTTCGACCTGTCCCTGCGCACGCGCCTGGGCGACGTTTACATGAAGCTTGGGTATCCGCGCGAGGCGGGTCGGTTTTGGTTCCTCGATGAAAATCCTGAAGAAGAAAAGCTGGACGCGATCGCACTCTTCATCGAGGAGTGCGGAGGGGACCCCACGAGGATTCTGCGCCGCCTGAAGCTAAGATTCCATCCCGAAGATCCGATTGCCGACGAAGCCAGGCGGAAGGTCGAAGCGCTGATCAAGGAATGCAAGGATCGCGGGAAGCCCGTTCCAGAATGGCCCCCAAAGGCGACGCCATCGGAAAAGGCAAAGGTTAACTTCTGTGCCTTTGCTTGCTTTTGCCTTGTCCTTGTTGGTCTCGTCTTGATGGTGCTTGGAGCAGCCACGGCGGTTAATCTAGTGTCCGGCGCGGGTCGATAGCTGGCTGCTGGGAGCCTTGTCATTTGAATTGC
>JACMJO010000170.1 GCA_014380605.1 Fimbriimonadaceae bacterium
GCCGGGGTTGCCTGGATCGGGCTCGCCTTCGGCAGGCCTCACGATATCCAACTTGACATAAGGAACGGTAACAATTACGGGCGCGCCGTAGACCCCGAGAGGGCTACTGGGAACGCGCAGAGCCAACGAACCGTTCAGTCCGCTGTTGTCGCGGACGTTGACGCCGTTATTGATCTCGCGCTGAACCCGCTCGATCAAGACCCTAGCCTTATCCTGGGCATCACTGAACGCCATGGCGGCGCGAGTCAGGTTGAAGCTCTGGAAGATTGGCAAAATGATGATCGTCAACAAGATCGCCGTGATGGCGATGACGGTCAACAATTCAATCAGGGTAAAGCCCTTGCGTCGGTTCATCTTGAAATCCACTTGACCTCTGACCTCGATCCCCTGCTTACTGTTCCCGATCATTGAATACCTCCCTTCTGAAGGAAGGTTTCCGTTGTCGCCTTTCGCCAGTTAGAGGCCCATCGGTCGAACGCCGTCATGTTCGCGGTCGTATCGGTACCCAGCGAAAACTTCTGCGGGTTCCAAAGGACGCGCACCGCGACGGACGATCCTCTCACCCCTCGCATGATGTAGCCGGGAGCTTTGCCTGTCTCATCGACGTCGCTCCAAGTCACTGCCCAACCGGCACCATAGACATCGGACAAGTCGAGATAAGGTTGCTGTACTGGGTCGAGTGCATTTGGAGCCTTGATGGCCCCCGATACGCTGACTTTTCGCACCTCGGTCGTCAACCCCGGTCCGGGACCGTCCAAATCCCACCTCACATAGGCCTCATTGATGGTAACGCTTCGGCCAAGCTCGCTGTTTGAGAAGTAGAGTTTGGTCGCCTGAAGCGGATCTGCGAGGGATCCAATAGAGCACTGGCCGGAGCCAGGAATGCCGGAGACGCCGATATAGCGAGCCGCCGACTTCATAACTTGAACCTGATACTCTTGGGTCGATTGGTAATAGACTCGAACCGACCGGCCTCTTGCATCGTCGATCTGGATCGGAGTCCAATCATCCGGCCGATAGAGGGTGACCTCCATCTCCGGTGTGGAAAGATCGCGGTCCTGAAACTTGACGGAGCCAATCGACTTGTCGACCCGGTATGCAGTCTGCAGCGGATCGGCCAAATTTGCCGGGTTGTGAGCGTAGATGCCACCGGTCTCCGTGTCCTGGACGACGACATCGAGCTCTTGATTGCCGCCAGCTCCGTTAGGAACATTGAATCCAAGGCCGTTATAGGTTCTTCCATCGGTATCCGCGTTGCCCTTAACCTTTAGGCCGTTCAGGACCAGCTTGGTCGAATCGTTGGTTCCAGATGGAATGCGAAACTCTTCTCGGACGATGCCCCAATCGTAGACGTTGTAGTTGACTCTGGCGGTTAGGGGAATTCGTCGCCCTTGCGAATTCGGCACGAAATACTTGTAACCTGCCGGATTGAAAAGCAGAGCGCCCATATTGGCGTTTGTGACTCCAACATTAACGTCGTCGATCAGCTTGTACTCGTAAGGATCGCCTACGCTGAAGGAGTTGGCTTTAGGAATACGCTCGAACAATGGCGCCAACTGGAGCGAGTCGAACGCGACGCCGATAAACGTGTCGCCAGGGAGCAACAATGGCGCGACCAGTGCGGCGAGCGAAAGCTCGTCATAGTCGTCTCCGGCCAAGTTATTGACCGTCAAAATCTGATCGAGAATCTCTAGGGTGCGAACGTTAAGCGCGGCATCCCGAACGTAAATCGTAGCGGCGAATCGGTACCGCACGGGGATTCCGGCCCTAGGAATGTGAATTTCAGCCGTCGTCAGCTCAGGATTCGCACAGAAGTAAAGATATTCCCGAAACGGTCCCGGGCTGCCATTGACTGGCGAAGCGCCTAGCGCCAAGGACAGATCGTTCCCGTAGACGTTGAAAACAACGTCGTTGTTGGCGGAGTTTCCGCCTACCTCGGGATTGAAAACGGCGGGACCAAACTGAAGCGTCATCAAGCCGCCATAGAAAAACTGGTCGGACAAAGCGCCAGCAGCCGGTCGGGGAGCCGGAATGATCGAACTCTCGCCGACGATCCGGGTTACCGTATTGGCTCCCGCACCTCTTCGCCAGGGTCCGAGATCATCTCCCGCGAAAAAGAAGTTGCCACCTTGAGTCAGGCTGTCTGCAGTTGGCCCGAGGTCGTTGGTGCGGCGAAGGGAGTCCACGATCGCAACCAGTTCGCCAGTGGCGCGAACATAGCGGACCGGAACGATTCGATCTGGGAGTTGATCGGCGCGACTTTTGAGTCGCTCGATCTCCTTGCGAGCCAGTTGGGTCGCCTTCGATTGACTGGCGGTAAGGCCAAGCAAGCGAAAGCCACCAGGAAAGATCTGCACGATGGCGAGGATTCCAATAAGGAAAACCACGATCACCACTAAAATCTCAACGAGCGACGTCCCTGCAGTGCGTCGACTACGATTCATTCACAAACTCCTTCGGCTCAATTCGGCCCGCATCCCCAATTGTCTTGTCTCGGCGAAACTACGGGAGTACCCGCCAGGACCGTTCGCTCAAATCTTTAGCATCGTAAGGCCGAGCCGAGCCGCCCAAGAACAGCACGATGTCGTTCTTGTTTCTGGCCACGATTCCTGCCGCATCGTAATCACGGAAGTAGCTGTTCCAAGTAATCACGGTGTTCTCTGGAGGATCGGTGTAGCCAAGCTGTCGAGGGTCATCATCTACTCCACCTGTAGTCAGGCCCAATCCGGACCAGAACAAGGCATATCTCAACTCTCGTCGCGTGCCTCCGCCAGGAAGCCTAACCTCGGCGGTGTCGTAGCCGCTTATGTTATAAAAACGTGCGTCGATGAGGCCAGGCGCGATTGGATTAGCCCTTTGGACAACCGTTCCTATGCTGTTTGCTTGGCGCGCTGGGCCATTGTCGTCCAACGCATCGACGTTGCCGTCGCCATTCGTGTCCACCTGCGGAGCCGTTCCGACGGCTCTAGGATCGCTCGGCGGCCACTCAGCGGTGGTCACAACGTCGGTTTTGGCGCGCTCGTTTGCCGGAGTAAACGTCTTAAGCGATTCAACCCTCTTCGCATAAAGCGCCGCCTTCAGTTGGTCGGCGGGGATGACGTCCACGCCAAGCGGATTGCCGCTATACGTGTTGACGTACCCCAAAAGCGCAGGAGGATAGGCTCCGTTATCGGCACGATAAAGGTGCAACGCGGTCCTCAGCGAGTTCATGTTGGTGATGTCGGAACTCCTATAGGCTCCAACTTTGGCTCTCGCAAACACCGGGAAGATGATTGCGGCCAGGATCGCGATGATAGCGATCACCACCAGTAATTCGATCAGTGTAAATGCAGATTTGCGATTCATGGTCTTTCGACTCCGTTTAATCCCCAGACGTGGGACGGCAGCATTTCTACTGTTGTTCCCACTTTTTTTCAATCTCCGGCCGCCCAATGCCAATAAGAGCGCGCGGCGCCTAAAAGTTGCTTTTCAAAAACCGTTCCCACGATGGCTCCAAGGGCTAGATATGGCCCAAAAGGAATCATCGTGAAGTCGGCTTCAAAAGTCTCCAAATCTTCCAGCGGTGCAAAGGGATCCTCGTTAAACCAAGCCTTATATAGCTTAGGCACGAAAAGCCCGATAACGTCGATACATAGGATATATCCTAGACCGCATTTAAGCAACGATCCGATAGATTCTGGTTCGTATTCTTCTTCGTCTTCCAATGTCTGATTAGCCGGGACGTCGGATTGTTCCCGCCCCTCATGAGAATCTGGCTTGGCGACCTCTTGAGTTACCTTTCGCGGTCGAAGGAAAATCTGGGCGACGCCTAGAATTGCCCCGAGGCCAACCGCAAGCCCAAAGCTCACAACGGACAGGGCCGGAAACAGGATCGCGCCGATACCCCGGGCCATTTTGATATCCCCGTGGCCCATCGCGTCCTTTCCGAATAGGAGTCTGCCGAGAAAGGCAATCCCCCAGAGAATCAACACGCCTACAAGGGCTCCCGCCACACTGCTCGGAATCCCCCAAGTTGTGGCCGCCGCCGATCCTTGCGCAAAAAGCCAGGCATTATAGGCCAAGCCGAGGAACAGCAAGAAGGCGTTTATCTGATCCGGGATGATGTACAGTTCCCAGTCGATGAAGATAATGGCGACCAGTGTGCTTGCGGCCAAGGCATAGCAAAGGGCCTTAACCCAATCATCCCCCGCAATCAGATACTGCCACCAGATCCCCGCCCAGATTGCGCCGTTGAGAAGTTCAACAAAAAAGTAGCGAGATGGGATTCTCTCCCCGCAGTATTTACACTTGCCCCGCTGGATCAGCCAGGTAAAGAGCGGGATCATGTCGCTCATCAACAAGCGATGCTTGCACTTGGGACAGAAACTGTTCGGCGGGTTGCTCAAGGACATGCCTCTTGGCATCCGATAGATTACGACGTTCAAGAAGCTGCCGATCGCAGCCCCAAACGCCAACCCCATGATCCAACTCCACTCAGGAAACAACGTTCAATCCTAGAAAGAAAATAGCCTGCCGGTCTACCTCCGGCAGGCTGAGAATCGATATCGGTACCCGGCTAACCGCCGTCTTCGTCCGCTTCACCCGAAGAAAGTTTCGATATAACGTCGACCAGTGGTAAGAACATCGAGATGACGATGAAGCCAACGACGAAGCCAAGCGAGACGATCATGATCGGCTCGAGCGCCGCCGTTAGGGACGCAAGTGTTGCCTCAACTTCAGACTCGTAGAAGTCGGCAATCTTTTGAAGCATGAAGTCGAGAGAACCAGACTCTTCCCCAACGCCGATCATGTGCACGACCATCGGTGGGAACAGTTTTGACTCTTCTAGGGGATCGCCGATGCGGTCTCCTTCACGAATCCTAGCTCTCGCTTCAAGAACGGCGTCCGACATGATCGTGTTGCCGACCGTTCCCGCGACCGTCTCCATCGCCTGGAGGATAGGAACGCCGGAGGTAAGCAAGGTGCCCATGGTTCGGCTAAATCGCGCCATGCAAATTTTGTGGTGCAGCTTGCCGAAAATCGGAATCTTCAGGCGAAGCCGGTCCGCGACTCGGCGTCCAAATCGCGTACTCACGAACAACTTCCAAGCAAAGATGATCAGGGCGATACATCCCAGAA
>JACMJO010000171.1 GCA_014380605.1 Fimbriimonadaceae bacterium
CATGCGAGAAGGGCTTTGCACTCGCTTAGACCTGCCCGTTCAAGCAGGCTCTCGTCCCTGGCGTCTCCATCAAAGATCGAGATCCCTTGATCTTCGAGCTTGCGTCGCCACTCGGGACGAATTTGATCGGTGACGACTACGAAGGGTTCGCCAATTGCGAGGAGAAGGTTGGCAACCCGGTAGCCGACCTGCCCCAACCCGCAAACGATCATCGGTCCTTGCATTCTCTTGCTTGTCCGCAACCCACGCCCATCTGCCGCCGTAACTTCTGTCGAAATGGATTCAAGGTTGCGAACCGTCGATAGGTTCGATAAACTTGTCTCCGGTACTATCGGGGCGGTTGGAAACGTCTTGTCTTCGGAGACAACTTTACCGACCTTACGGATGGAATTCACATGCGATTGAAAACATCAGGAAAACTTATCATTCTGATCTTGGTCATAGGCGGAGCTTTCGGCGCCTACAAGATGTGGGGAAGCAACCTCACCGCACTTTTGCCGGGCAGTCAGGAAAGAAACTCGACCGTTCCCGTGAAGATCGACTTGCCCGACGGGCCTGGAATCAATTCTGATGGCGATGGCGGAGACGTCACGATGCCGACTGCCGAACTTGCCAACATCAGCGGACCGCAAATTCGGTGGTTGCACTGGGCATGGAACGCTCAGATGGGGCTCATGTTTGCGAATGGCGGCAAGGAAACGACCGCCGGCAGCTTAATGGCGAAGAAGAACGTGAGCATCAAGTTCACTCGCCAAGACGACGTGTCGAAGATGCAGGAGTCGCTCATCGCATTTGCCTCACAGCTTAAGAACGGGACGAGTCAGCCAACAAATGGAGCGCACTTTGTGACCATCATGGGCGACGGCTCTCCTGCATTCCTCACCGCCGTAAATGCCCAGCTAAGGAAGCTTGGGCCAGAGTATCGAGCCAAGGTCATTGCCTGCATCGGCTACAGCCGGGGCGAAGACAAGTTCATGGGACCTGAGTCTTGGAAAACCAACCCAAGCGCCTCGAAAGGTGGCGTCGTCTCTGGGTACATCGGAGATGGCGACTGGAATATCGCCATGAAATGGCTCGGAGACAACGGCCTCAAGAACAATCCCGACGAGAAGACTTGGGACCCCGATGCCTTGAACTGGATCAACACATCCGATTACATCGATGCCGCCCAGAAGTACATCACCGGCTACACAGAAACCCGTCCGGTTGTGAAGAACGGCAAGCGAACCGGCCAAACCAAGACGATCAAGGTCAATGGCGTCGTAACTTGGACTCCGGGCGACGTGCAAGTCGCATCGGAAAAAGGCGGCCTGGTTTCAATCGTTTCCACCAAGGAATACAACTACCAGATGCCGTGCACCATCATCGGCATCGACAAATGGATGCGCTCGAATCGACAGACGGTTGAGAACATGCTCGCCGCCATCTTTGAAGGCGGGAGGGCTATTAAGGGTAGCCAGAGCGCATTCCTGAAGGGCGCGGCGATCAATGCCGAAGTCTTTGGCGAAAAGGATGCCGACGCCGACTACTGGGCGCGCTACTTTACCGTTCAAAGGGAGAAAGACAAGCAAGGCCTCACGGTCGAGCTAGGCGGTTCCTCAGTTAACGACCTTACCGATGGACTCGTCACTTTTGGGTTAGTGAGAGGCGCGGCAAATCTGTTCGGCGCGACTTACAATGGCTTTGGCGACGTGCTGAAGCAACAGTATCCGGATCGGTTCCCAACCTATGATTCACTGGATTCCATTCTCGATACTTCCTACATGAAGAACCTCTCCGCAAGGAGTTCTGGAGCTTCTAGCACGGTTGCCGTCAAGGACCGAATCGAAACCCCGACGACTCGTCCTGCGGGAGGTGGAAAGAAGATTTCAACTCTGCAGATGAATATTCCATTCAATACTGGTTCCGCGCAATTCGCACCTTTGGCCGGGGCTCAGCTACAGAAGCTTCAGCGGCAGTTGCTCATTGCCAGCAACACCATCGTCGAGGTCCACGGACACACGGACAATGTGGGAAGCCCCGACAAGAATATGCAGTTGTCTGAAGATCGCGCCTTCGCGGTGAAGAAGTGGCTTGAGAACAAGTTCCCGCTAAACTTCCCCAAGGGTCGAATCTCGGTGTTTGCGAAGGGGCAATCAAACCCGCTCGCGTCAAACGCCACCGCACAAGGCAAAGCCACTAATCGGCGAGTGGAAATCATTCTCCGCTCTGGCGGCTAACGCTTATGGCAACTCTCGATCCGGCTACTGGGGGAACTCCTCCAGTAGCCACCACCAACGTCCCGGTTAAGAAGCGAGTCAATCCGATCCTCGCGGCATTCCTTCCAAACCACGCTATCTCCGCCAACACGCTGAGGGTTCTCGTCGTCGTCCAAATCGTCGCCGCTCTCGCGTTTTGGATCGCTTCCCCCCTTGAAGTCTTGCCGACCCCGATGGAAGTTTGGCAAGGGTTTGTGCGGCTGTACAAGGAACAGGGCTTAGTCAACGACCTCTGGATCAGTTTCAAGCTCATCCTTCACGCCCTATCGATCACCGTTCTTCTCGCCTTAGCTTTGAGCTATCTCACGGTGATGCCGTTCTTCCGACCCCTTGCCCAGGCGATCTCCAAGATGCGCTACCTAAGCTTGGTTGGCTTTACCTTTGTTTTCACCTTGCTCGGCGCAGGTGGCTATGAACTAAAGCTCTACCTTATGGTCTTGGGCATGACCGTCTTCTTCATCACTTCGATGGCCTCAGTGGTTGCGGCAATCCCAAAGGAAGCTTTCGACCACGCTCGAACCCTTAGGATGAGCGAGTGGCGAGTGGTCTGGGAAGTCGTGATCGTGGGAACCGCCGATCAAGCATTCGAAGTGATGAGGCAAAACGCCGCCATCGGGTGGCTCATGTTGACTATGGTTGAAGGCATTGTGAAGTCGGAAGGTGGCCTCGGATATGCCCTGCTCACCCAACAGAAATATCTGAAGATGGACGCCATCTATGCGGTTCAAATCGTGATCCTGCTGGTCGCTTTGTTCCAGGACTACATCATCGGAGTGATCAGAAAACTTGTCTGCCCCTATGCCGACCTCACCTTGGAGCGACGCTAATGGCCGCATCAGCCTACTACGAAGTCCGCGAGTGCCTGCTCAAGGTCGAGAACGTCAGCCAGACCCTTGGCGGAAATCTAATCCTCGACAAGGTAAATGCCGAAATCCACAACATCGTCCGTCCGGGGTTGCATCAAGGCCAGGTCGTTGCCCTCTTGGGCCCGTCGGGAATTGGCAAGACGCGGCTGTTTCGAATTCTTGCCGGTTTGGACGAGCCGGATACGGGTTATGTGCTGGTTGGGGTCGATCAGAAACCCGTAAAAAAAGGCGAGGTTGGAGTTGTGGCCCAGCACTATCCTCTGTTTAAGCATCGTACGGTGCTCGGCAACCTTGTCGTTGCCGGCCGCATGGCGGGATTGAGTAAAGCTGAAGCAGAAAGCAAGGCCATGAAGCTCCTTGCCGACTTCCGACTCGAAGACCAAGCCAAGAAGTATCCGGTGTTGCTCTCGGGTGGTCAAAAGCAACGAGTCGCCATTGCCCAGCAGTTCATGTGCAGTGAGCACTTTTTGCTCATGGACGAACCGTTCTCAGGGCTGGATCTGAATGCCATCGAGCGGGTCATCGAGATGGTGACGTCGATCGCCGCGACCGACGAACTTAAGACGTTCATCATCGTCACTCACGACATCACCGCCGCACTTGAGGTCGCCGACACCGTGTGGGTGCTTGGGCGAGACCGGGACAAGGAGGGGAACGCCATCCCGGGCGCAAGGGTCCAAAAGGTTTACAACCTGATCGACATGGGACTTGCGTGGAGGCATGGCGTAACCGAAGAGCCCGAATTTGTCGCCCTCATGAAAGAGATTCGGGCGATCTATCCGACCCTATAATCTGCCGACAATCTAAGATTAGGTAGATTCAACTAGGCGAATTCGAATGAAGAGAC
>JACMJO010000172.1 GCA_014380605.1 Fimbriimonadaceae bacterium
ATGCTATGCTACGTGACCCCGAAGGAACACTTGGGGCTGCCCAACCTCGAGGATGTCAAACAAGGGCTGATCGCCTACAAGATTGCCGCTCACGCGGCCGACATCGCTCGCCACCGGCCGGGCGCGAGGGATCGCGACGACGAGCTGTCGCGCGCCCGCTTCGCCTTTGACTGGAACCGGCAGTTCGAGCTGTCGCTTGATCCGGAAACGGCGCGCGCCTATCACGACGAAACCTTACCTGAGGAAGGGTTTAATGACGCCGCCTTCTGCTCGATGTGTGGCCCGAAGTTCTGCTCGATGAATCACTCGGCAAAAACCCAGGAGTTTACCGAGGCCGATGCCCAGGCCGTGCTGGCGCAAATCGCCGTAACGGGAGCGGGAGCCTAGTAGCGGTGTTGAACTCGCCACACTCTCCCTGGATCTCGAATGCATGAGGAAGGTGTTAACGAGTGTAAACCGCGAGACAAGGAGACAACCGATGTCCTTACGAATAAACGACGAAGCCCCTAATTTCACCACCGACACCACCCAAGGCACGATCAACTTTCATGAATGGATCGGTGACGGCTGGGCGATCCTGTTTTCGCACCCGAAAGACTTCACCCCGGTTTGCACCACTGAACTCGGTTATATGGCCAAAATCGAACCGGAATTTAAGAAGCGCAATACCAAGATCATTGGCTTGAGCATCGACCCCGTGACCAACCACAGCAAGTGGGCCGTGGATATCGAAGAGACGCAGGGCCACAAGGTGAACTACCCGATGATCGGTGACCCGGAGCTCAAGATCGCCAAGCTTTATGGCATGCTGCCGGCCGAGGCAGGAAATACTTCGGAGGGCCGTACCCCGGCGGACAATGCCACCGTGCGCACGGTATTCGTCGTCGGTCCGGACAAGAAGATCAAAATGATGCTCAGCTACCCAATGAGCACCGGCCGCAACTTCGACGAGGTGCTGCGGGTGGTCGATTCGCTGCAGCTCACCGCCAAGCATAAAGTTGCCACTCCAGTGAACTGGAGGCCGGGCAATGATGTGATCATCCTGCCGTCAGTGTCGGAAGACGAGGCCAGGCAGAGATTCCCGGGAGGCTGGAAAGCGCCCAAACCCTATCTTCGGATCGTCCCGCAACCGAAATAAGCAAGTTTAGGCCCGTCCCCGGAAAACATGGAAAACCAATTCAGCAAGACCGTACTCGTGGCAGTCAGCGATCTATTCTTCTCGGTAAAAATTAATGAGGCCGCCAAACGCGCCGGTGTAACCCTCAAATACGTCACGACCGAAAAGGATCTTCTCGAAAAGGCTAAGGCAGATCCAGCGCTGATTATCTTCGATCTGAACTTTGAAGCCGTCCGTCCGATCGAGTCGATCCGCAAGCTAAAGGGCACAGACGAGCTGAAGCATATCAGCCTCCTCGGCTACCTGCCGCATGTGCAGACCGACTTGCAGAAGCTGGCGCAAGAAGCGGGCTGCGACACGGTCATGCCACGCTCGGCATTCTCGATGAATCTGAATCAGATTTTGATGCGGCACGCGGGAGCAGGAGACTAGCAGTTGTGTTGAACTCGCCACACTTCCACTGGATCTTGGCTACATGAACGGTTACGAAGTTCTTATGGCCGCTACCGCGGTCCTTTCAACCAGCGCTCTTGCGCAGCTCCAGCCATCAAGGGTACTGACCCTTGACGCAGCTGCACGTGACGGAGAGAGCCATGGATGATAGCGTTCTCAAGCACCAGGCACTGGGGTTGTGGCTGCAGGGGCAGAAGCACCACCTCCGCGGTGACCTTGAGCGCGCAATCGAGCTCTACACAAAATCGCTCGGGCTCTACCCCACCGCCGAGGCATACACGTTCCGCGGTTGGGCCTACAGCTTTCAGGGTCGCGTCGGCGAGGCAATCGAGGAGTGTAAGAAGGCGATCGCTGTCGACCCGACCTTCGGCAACCCGTACAACGACATCGGGTCCTACCTCGTCAAAAGGGGAGAGCTAGACGAGGCGATTGAGTGGCTGGAGAAAGCCAAGACGGCTCCGCGCTATGAGCCGCGCCACTTCCCCTATATGAACCTGGGGCGCATCTACGCGCAGAAGTGGATGGTGCGTCGCGCGATCCAGGAGTTCGAGGCGGCGCTCAAGATCCATCCCGGCGAGCCGACCTGTCTTGCCGCGCTCGGACAACTAAAAGGATCGCTCAATTGATGTCTGGTTGTTCCGCATCGGCAGACGGAACGCTCCGATTCGCGCAGCGTGCAATCGATGAGGGGAATCCGGACAGCGCATACCGGGCGCTGGGACGCACCGGTCTGGTCACCTCATCACTCGGCTTCGGCAGCTACCGGATCGACGCTCAGACCCCCGAGCACGCCGCGGCCCTGGAAAAGGCGCTTCTTGGTGGCGTCAATCTCATCGACACGTCCACCAACTATGCTGACGGCTCGAGTGAGACCTGCATCGGAAACGTACTCGCCCGCCATCGACGCGAAGAACTCATTATCGTCTCCAAGGTCGG
>JACMJO010000173.1 GCA_014380605.1 Fimbriimonadaceae bacterium
CGTGGGAGTACCCGCCCAGAATCGTTGGAGGGATCAGTCCCCATGTCTACGAGCTTTCAAAGCAACTAGCGGCCAAGGGCATTGAAGTGCATGTGGTCACCAAAGCCACGCCTCAGGCACCGGATGAAGAAGTCGAGCCAAGCGGAGTCCATGTTCACCGAGTCCACCTTGAGGGCACGCCAAACGATTTCCTGCATGAGATGCAGCTGCTCAACCTCGCCACGGAGAAGCGCGTTAGGAGGCTCTTGGAAGATTGGCGTCCCGGCGGACAACCCACTCTCTTCCACGCCCACGATTGGCTTTCGCTAGACGCCGCGCGCGAGCTCAAGTACGACTACAAGCTCCCCATCGTTGCCACTGTCCACGCGACGGAGACTGGCAGACATGGCGGCATCTTCAACGACACCTCGCGATACATCCATGAGCAGGAGTACTGGCTCACCTATGAAGCTTGGCGGGTCATTGTCTGCTCGGACTTCATGAAAGGCGAGGCTAACCGGATTTTCAACACGCCAGCAGACAAGGTCGATGTGATCTTCAATGGGGTGGATGCTAGCAAGTTCGATTTTGCCTGGACCGATAAGGACCGAGCCGCCCACCGGGCCAAACTGGCTTTGCCCGAGGAAAAGATCGTCATGTTCGTGGGCCGCTTCGTCAGAGAAAAAGGCATCCAGGTCCTTCTCAATGCCGCCAGCGTCATCCTTGCCCAAGAGCCCAAGACTAAGTTTCTGATCGTCGGGGGAGGCCACAGAGAGAAGCTGGAACGGTTCGTGCAATGGGCTGGGCTTGGCGATCATGTCCTTTTCACCGGATTTATGGCCAATCGGTCGTTGCACATGCTTTACCGATGCGCCGACGTTGCCGTCTTCCCTTCCCTCTACGAGCCGTTCGGCATCGTCGCCTTGGAGGCAATGGCCGCCGATGCCGCCGTCGTCACCTCCGATGCGGGAGGACTTCAGGAAGTTGTCCTTCACGACAAGACTGGAACGACCAGCTTCGCTGATAACCCCGAGTCACTCGCCTGGGCGATCCTGCATGTTCTTCGCGACCCCGAGCGAGCCAACAAACTCAAGATTGCCGCCAAGGCTAGACTCCCAATCGATTTCCAATGGTCCAACCTTGCGGATCAATCCATCGAGGTTTACGAACGGGTATGGGCAGAGTTTATGGATTCTTACTGGATTCAGGATACGCTCTGGCCGGTTTCTCCGGGCGCCGAGGAACGAGCAGAACGGAAGCACATCCGCGAGAAAGCCGAGGCGGTCGCCTTGGCGAACAGACCGATGCCGGCGGGTGGATCGATCCTCCATCGACCCGAAGAATTGGAAGAGGTTGAAATCGAACCGTGATCGGCTTATACTGTCGGCATGACAAGGATGTTCACTAGATTCGTCACGCTCGCCGCCGCCACTTCGCTCGCAGGAATTGCCTCCGCTACGGACGTTATTGGAATTCGGGTCCACCTGGGCTACCACTGGACCCAGAACTTTGAACTCAAGAATGGGAGCATGGGTGAAATGGCAGGTCCAGAAGTCGGGGTCGACTTCCCCATCACAAAGCTTCCGGGAATCCAGCTCTACGCATCTCCCAGCGTCGTCTTTGGCGGAAAACTCGCACATGGAAGCGATGTCGACGGTCAAATCTATCGATTTATGGTAACGGCCCGACAAGCCATCTCACGGGATGGCCTCTACGGAGCGATCTCCGCCGGAGCCGCCCACACGGAATCGAGAGGAACGAATGAGTTCCGAAGCGCAGACGGGTTTGTCGGCTCGATCGCACTCGGAACACCGCTCAAGTTCAAGTTTTTGGGGATTTCTCCCAATTTGGAAGGCAAATACTACTTCAGCACCAAAGACCAGTTCCGTGGGTTCACCATCGGACTCTCGGCCAGTTTCTAGCCCCCGCCGATTATCAGCCCAATCTGGTTGATGATCACGGCGGCAACGTAAGCCAGGCTCGTCATGTAGAAAAAGACAAAGACGGGCCATTTCCAGCTGTTCGTCTCCCGTTTTATTGCGGCCAGGGTCGCATTGCATTGGCAACATAGCGCAAAG
>JACMJO010000174.1 GCA_014380605.1 Fimbriimonadaceae bacterium
AACAGTGGTGTATGGGTTGCCAGAGTTCCTGGCCCGGTCGGAACGATCTTCTTTTTCGCTACCGATCCGGCAATGGCCAGGACCGGAACGACGAGCCAGAAGCGCGAGAGCCACATGATGATGCCGCCCGCCCAGTTATGGAAAGGAACATTCGCGGAGTAGCCCGCAAAGGCCGACCCGTTGTTGTTCGCCATAGATGAGTAGTTGTAAAGGACCTCGCTGAAGCCATGAATGCCCGAGTTGGCCATCCCCTTCGCGCCTTGGGTGACTCCAGCGTCAACCGAGGGCCACACAAAGCTAAGGGCGGTTCCAAGCAAAACCAAACAACAGGGAATGAGGATCACCAGCGAAGCCATCTTCATCTCAAAAGGTTCGATCTTCTTGCCCAAGTATTCAGGCGTTCGACCCACCATCAGGCCCGCGACGAAGACGGCGATGACGGCAAAGATCAACATTCCGTAAAGTCCCGATCCGGCCCCACCGAACACAACCTCGCCAAGTTGCATCAGAACCATCGGCATCATGCCGCCCAGGGAGGTGTAGGAGTCGTGCATCGAATTAACGGAGCCATTGCTGGCGGCAGTCGTTGCGGTCGCCCAGAGAGCCGAGTTCTCGATTCCAAAGCGGGCTTCTTTACCCTCCCAGTTAGCCGTCGTACTCAGACCCATCTCCTTGAACAAGGGGTTACCGGTCTGCTCTTGGATGACCGTTGGTAGAAGGAAGAGCAACAGAAGCGCCGTCATGGCCGCGAGAACGGCCCATCCTTGCTTTTTGTCGCCGACCATCTTCCCGAAAGTCACACAGAGTGCGGCTGGGATCAGAAGGATCGCCAGACATTGCAGGAAGTTGCTGGTAGGAGTCGGATTCTCCAGCGGATGTGCCGAATTCACATTGAAGAATCCGCCGCCGTTCGTTCCCAACTGCTTGATCGCGATCTGCGATGCAGCGGGGCCGAGAGCGATGGTCTGCTCCGTGGCCGGTTTTCCGTCGCCATCCTTCGTTGCCTGAACCAGTTCCGCCTTGGCGTAAGGGTTCAAGGTTTGCACCACGCCTTGGCTCATCAATCCAACGCTCAGAAGGATCGAGAGCGGCATCAGTATGTAAACCGTCGAGCGGGTAAGGTCGACCCAAAAGTTACCGAGCGAAGTGCCTTCCTTGGTTCGGAATCCGCGGATTAGGGCCGCTAAGACCGCGATGCCCGTCGCCGCGCTCACGAAGTTTTGAACGGTCAGAGCCAGCATCTGAGTGAGGTAACTCATCGTCGCCTCGCCGCCGTAGCCTTGCCAGTTGGTGTTGGTGGCAAAACTGCTCGCGGTGTTAAACGAGGAGTCGGGAGTTACCGCCGCCATCTCGGCTGGATTCAACGGAAGCATGGTTTGGAAGCGCTGGAGCAGGTAGACAACGACCGCGCCAAGAGCGCCGAAAAGAACGACGCTAATCGCATACTTCTTCCAATCCTGGCCCGAGTCCGGCTTAACGCCGGAAACCCGCAGGATTAGCTTTTCCAACCAACCAAAAACGGGGGTCAGAAAGGTCCGCTCACCCTCCAAAACCTTCGCCATGAATAGCCCCAACGGCTTGGCAAGGGCAAGCAGCACGACGAGATAGAGAACAATTTGAAACCAACCCATGGTTTAGAACCTCTCCGGCTTCAAGAGGGCCGCAAAAAGGTAGATGAGAAGGAGTAGGGCAAGGGTCCCCGCGATCCAGTAAAGACTCACGACGCTTTCCTGCCTAGCCGATCACAGCCGTGAATCAGCAGTATTGTCAATGCGCCCAGTCCGATGAATAGGCCGATCCCAACGAGATCCATCATGATTTCAGGATTACCGGAAGCTAGGTCAACTCGGGGACAAGGCCAAGAGCTGGGCATCAAGAATTCGTCAAGATTGGAGGTATGTTCTGCCTTGCCAATGAACCCGTTTCCCCCTTTCAAGCAACTGAAGTCGGGCTCCAGAATCCCGGCTATTGGACTTGGCACGTTTGGATCCGATAAGTATTCGCCTGATCAGGTAGCGGAGGCGGTCATTGGGGCAGCAGAGGTGGGCTATCGCCATTTTGATTGCGCGGCGGTCTATGGCAATGAGCGCGAGGTTGGCGGGGCTTTGCGGGCGATTGTGGGCAATGGGGTTGCTCGCGAAGACCTGTGGATCACATCGAAGCTATGGAACAACCGGCATGGCAACCCGGAGCGGGCTTGCGAGGAGTCGCTGGCGGACCTGGGGCTGGACTATTTGGACCTGTATCTGATCCACTGGCCGTTTCCGAACTACCACGCGCCGGGGGTCGATGTCTCGGCGCGGGACCCTCATGCCAAGCCTTATTCCCATGACGCCTACATGCAGACTTGGCGGGGGCTGGAGCGGCTGGCGAAGCGGGGCCTGGTGCGGGAGATCGGGACGTCGAACATGACGATCTCGAAGCTGGCGGGCGTGTTGAGGGATGCGGAGATTCCGCCCGCAGCGAACGAGATGGAGTTGCATCCCCACTTCCAACAGCCTGAGTTGTTCGATTTTGTGGTGGCGAACGGCATTCTCCCGATCGGCTACTCGCCGTTGGGCTCGCCTAGTCGGCCGGCGAGGGATCGGACTCCGGAGGACACTTCGGACGTGGATGATCCGGTTATTTTGGAGATCGCGGAGCGGCGGGGGGTGTCTCCGGCAGCGGTTTGTATCATGTGGGCGGTTAGTCGGGGGCAGGTGGCGATTCCGTTTTCAGTCAAGAGGCATCAGTATGAGGAGAGCTTTGCGGCGGCTTGCGCGGATCCCCTTTCACCCGAGGAGATGGCCAGGATCGCAGGTATCAACCGGAATTGTCGGTTGATCAAGGGGCAAGTGTTCCTTTGGCCCGGGGCATCGGGTTGGGAAGATTTATGGGATTAGGCATCCCTGACCGGCGTCCATAGCCTGTAGACTGGCGGGGATGCTTTCTGCACTTTTCCTGGCCGTTGTCGCCGCTCCGGGCACCCTTTTGCCCACCCACATGAGATGTGAGGCGGTCGTGAATCCCGTCGGCGTTGGCACCGCTGCTCCGCGGCTTAGCTGGAAATTGGCTCCGGCTCGACCCAATCTCTACAATCTAAGGCAGACCGGATATCGCGTTACGGTGGGAAGCAAGCCGCATACGTTCGACCTTTGGGACTCGGGAAAGGTCTCGTCCGATGAGACGATCAATGTCCGGTACTCAGGAAAGCCGCTTGCGTCAGGGCAAAAGGTTTGGTGGCGGGTGCAGGTGTTCGATCAGCGGGGTTCGGCATCTCCCTGGAGCAATCCGGCAACGTGGTCCGTGGGTTTGCTGAGACCGGAGGATTGGAAGGGCAGGTGGATCGGATTTGATGCCCCCGCCCAGATCAAAGCGAACGCCGACCCTTATGCGGGAGCGAAGTGGATTTGGGGCTCGGCAGGTCGGAACTCTGTCTATTTCCAAAGGACGTTGACGGTCCGACCAGGGCTGACCAAGGCAACCATGCGGATGACGGCCGACGATCAGTTCTCCCTGATCGTGAATGGGAAACAGATCGCGGCGAGCGACGGGAACACGGATGCATGGAGAAGGCCGGTAGTGGTCGCCTTGACCAAAGCTCTGACTTCCGGCGAGAACACAATCCACGTGCGAGCGACAAACGCGGGCGGAGAAGCCGCGCTCGTCGGGTCCCTTGAGCTAGTGTACGGAGCGACCAGCCAGCGGCTCTTGACCGATGAATTCTGGGAAGCGGCGGACTCAGAATCGTCGCCTTTTGCCCGAGCAAGGATCGTTCGAGAATATGGCGCGGGACCTTGGGGCAAGCTGGGGCAACAGGCACTTCTCTTGCCACCGGCGCGAATGCTTCGGAAGGAATTCAACCTCGCCCAACCGATCAAACGGGCCACGCTGTACGGAACAGCGCTCGGTCTGCTCGAACTGAGACTTAACGGCAAACAGATCAGCGACGAACTGTTCACTCCAGGTTGGACCGACTATGCCAAGCGGGTCTATGTTCGAGGATACGACGTCACAAAGAATCTGCGACGGGGCCAGAACGCAGTCGGAGCTTTGATCGGCGATGGCTGGTATGCGGGGTACGTTGGGTTTGGGAACCAGCGACACCACTATGGTTCCAAGATTCGGGCCAATGTACAACTCGACATTGAGTTCTTGGATGGCTCCAAAACGACGGTCGCGAGCGACCCGACTTGGCAGGCATCGACCGGGCCAATCCTTGAGTCCGACTTCTTGATGGGCGAGCAGTACGATGCTCGGTTGGAGAAGTCGGGCTGGGATATGCCCAACTACAAGGGAACTGGTTGGCAGGCGGTTTCGATCGGGTCGGAAATGAATCCCAAGATCGAGCCGTTCAACGGACAGCCGGTTCGCCCCTATGCGACCCTACGGGCGAAGACGATCAAGCAAACGGGCGACGACACCTATGTTCTCGACCTCGGCCAAAACTTGGCGGGGTTTGCTCGACTGAGAGCGACCGGAAAGGCGGGGCAGAAGATCACGCTGCGGTTTGCGGAGCGCCTCAATCCCGATGGGACTATCTATGTAACGAACCTTCGAGCGGCACGGTGTATCGACACTTACACCTTCAAGGGTGGAGCAACGGAGACTTGGGAGCCAAGGTTCACCTTCCACGGCTTCCAATACATCGAAGTGAAGGGCCTTGGCCGGAAGCCTACGGTGGACGAGGTGGTTGGCGTCGCGATTAGCAGCGACACTCCCGACACCGGCAAGATCATCACGAGCGATCCAATGATCAATAAACTAGTGAGCAACGCCTGGTGGACTCAGCGGATGAACTTTATCGACATCCCAACTGACTGTCCTCAGCGCGACGAGCGGTTGGGTTGGACGGGGGATGCGCAGGCTTATGTGCGCACAGCCTCGATGCTGACCGACGTTCAGCCATTCTTCACCAAGTGGCTGATCACGCTCGACGATGCTCAAAGAGCCGACGGCCAATTCCCAACGGTGGCGCCGTTAAAGGTCTCCAGCGACGATGGCGGTCCGGCTTGGGCGGATGCAGGAGTGATCTGCCCTTGGGAGATCTATAACGTCTACGGAGACAAAGAGCTTTTGGCTCGCCACTACCCGCAGATGAAGAAGTTCATCGAATTCATGGTGAAGCGCTCCACGCCGGACCTTCTCCCTCCGCCATCGTTCCACTGCTTTGGCGATTGGCTGAATATCAATGCCAATACGCCACCGGTGGTGATCTACACTGCCTACTTCGCTGGTTCGACACGGATCGTCGCCGATGCCGCGAGGGCGCTTGGCAAGGATGAGGAGGCCCGAAAGTACGACGCGCTTTACAATCGAGTTCGCGCAACGTTCCTCAAGAACTATGTTGCCGTAGATGGCGTGGTGGCGGGCAATACGCAATGTGCGTACATCCTTGCGTTGGCGTTCGACCTGATTCCGGAAGAGAACGGATTACGGCAAAAAGCGGCCAACCTCCTGGTCGCGGATATCGAAAAGCGAGGCTGGCACCTTTCGACCGG
>JACMJO010000175.1 GCA_014380605.1 Fimbriimonadaceae bacterium
GCGGTCCCCAAGATCACCGTTGATCTGGGCGATGGCAAAAAGATCACCCGCACGGTCCGTGGCAACGCGGTCATGTACATCTGCAATTCGGACGGAAAGGTCGTAGATGCCTACCCCGGCGTCTACACCGGCGAGGATTTCTTTCCCGCCGTTAAGGAGTCGATCGTGATGTGCGCGAAGTCTCCTGAGGAGATCAATGCGTGGCACACGGCGAATGGCAAGAGCCTCCGCTTCCTTCGGGCAACCATGTCGAAAGGAGCCGCTGAGGGGCCGATTCTGAAAATGGTCGGCGCGCGCCAGATTGCGGGAGCCACGAACTCTGGCCAGACAGGTCCGCTCGACGAGAAGCGAGCTAGGTTTCTGGACTCCGCAAGGCGGATTGAAGACTCCAGCCTGACCCCGATGGCTCCTGACCAAGTGGCGATGCTAGTCACTGGCCAACCTATTGGCGATAAGACGCCTGCGCAGATCGGGATGGAGATTCTGAGGGCCGATTCGCGGCAGAACATCACTCAGATGCGAGGTGTGATCCACCTTTGGCTGGCGAGCGAAAAGGAACTTCCCACTCCGAAGCAAGCTCGGGACATCGTCCTCGAAACGATCCTGAAGATTCCGTACAAAGATCCCTACTTCGGGCTGAAGGACATTGTGATTCCGGGAACGCCTTAGGGGTTTTAGGTTTTGGTTTTTTAGGGTGAAGACGTAAGACCTAAACTGAGTGGGCCAAACGCAAACTCTGTAGGTCAATCGCCCCTTTGATCTTGGTTCGGCCCGGGTTTGCTCCTAGACTATGGGCGTGAGCAACGGGCAATCCTCAATTCAACGCTTTCTGCAAAACCGGGCGAGCCAGATCGTCATGGGGAACTACGGACGATCGGCGTTCGGATGGCACATTGGAATTGGGGCGGCCCTTGTTGCCCTTAGCGTCGGAATGGTCATAGGGGGAATAGCTTCTGGAATCGCGGGTCTGATCTTTGGCGCTCTCGGCCCGCTTATTGGCGGCGGCATCAACCTCGGAATTGGTTTAGCGCTGAGGCGCAGACTGCAACAAACGCCAAACGAGGCCAAGCTAAGTTCGGAGGCCAAGAGTTTCATTGTCGACCTGATGAAACAGACCCACACAGGATGGAATTCCAGTCACGGCTATGGACCTTTTTGGACCGGAGTTCAGAAGACGGCCCCGCCTGCTAGCCCCCTGGTGAATGGCGAAACGATTTTCCATCAACTTGGGAAGCATTGGGGGATGATCCCGAAAACTCCAAAAGACATCCTGCCAAAGCCGTTGAACGATGTTTTGGAGACAGCTTGCTACCACTACAACCGGATTTTCGGCATCTTAGAGGGAACTCGCGGCGATTCCACTTTCTCAAAGATTGCCCAATCAGCAAAATCAGGGGCAGATGAAGCGATCTTCGGAATCCTGCACCATGCCGCTACCATGCACCGGTTCCCGGAAACCATCTCGTCAGCCTCGCGAGATTGCGAGGACAAGATTCGAGCGCTGAAGGAGCTGGCCGACGGTCTGGAGACAATGCAGTCCCGGCCGGCAACCATCTCCGATCGGCTTGGGTACTCGTCGGCGATGGAATCGGCTTTGGAAGAGGTGAGATTGGAGCGCTTGGCAAGAGAGGAACTGGGACGCCCGGATGAGGACCAGCATCTTAGAGAGCGGCTTTAGGCTTCAAGTTGCTTCAGCGATTCCAGCATCGTAACATGCATTTGGTCCCGGTCGCGGTTGGAATCATTCTTTAGGCGAATGATGTCGTCGATTGCCGCCACCCTAATCTCAACCCCGTCGATATCGACGCTGAGCGAATTCTCATACAGTTGTTCAAACGACTCGATATTTGGCAGACGATTGATCAAGTCGATTGGCCCCGCAACCGATTTGAGGTGCATAAAAGGGGCCATCAAGATGGAGAGATCCAGCTCGAACTTGCCGTCGTCTGGGGCCCGCACGGGCCTGGCTTCCAACTCCTCGAGCGCTTCCTTCAAACGCTCAAGGTTCGCCTTGCTGCGCTCGAACGCAAGGTCACAGTCTGAAGTTAAGTAGTCCGCGCCATGGAGCATGACCGCCATGCAACAATGAGGACCCAGCGGACTTGATGCCGGTTCAGGGCGTCAGCTAGCTTTTCTAGCTCGGGCAATTCGGACGGCTTCACGTAATCTCAAGACGGATCGAAGTCGCCTTTGGTGCTTTTGATAGCGCTGGATGGGAGACAACGTTAGGTTATAGCGAAGCCACTCAAGATCATTGCCGAACTCATCTTGCTCGCCGTACCAATACCTCGCCTCTTAAGGCGAAAGCCTTCCGCTGTCCATCGCACTTAATTATACGTTTGATTTGGCCGAACTGTAGACGGCTTAGTAGTTTCAAGACCAGCCTGTAGTATCCGGAGCGATATTACAAGTTCCTTACTAAAGACAGGGATGGGCTTCTATGGACTCGATAGTATCGTGCAAGGGCAAGACCTCCTCCCCGAGACGAAGTTGGGCCATCCCGGCTTGTCCATGGGATAGGTGGCGTTTCGTAGTTTGGCTCTCGAATTAGAGGAAGCCACAACGGTTAAAAAGGAGACCATATGGGCACAGTAGCTCAGTTTTTAGCACATCGCCGGAATACCATCCGAAGCTCCCCTCGTGGGGCCTTCACTCTCATTGAACTTCTCGTCGTGATCGCAATCATTGCGGTACTTATTGGATTACTGCTTCCTGCAGTTCAAAAAGTGCGGGCCGCCGCTTCGTCGGCTCACGCGCAAACCAGCCTGGATCGGCTGTGCCACGCTATGAATAGTCACCGGAGCGAGCTTGGATACTTTCCCGGCACGTTCGAGCAGTTAACGCCTTTCATCGATGGTGAGAACACGTGGGCCGATGGACAGGACCAAGGCTATGACTTCACCCTAACCCTACTGCCCCAGGCAGATGGCGCCACCGACTTCCTTATCAAGGGCACACCAGCTGAGCTCGGTTTAACGGGGGACACGGCCTGGTGCGTAGGGAAGAATTGTGTGGTCATGGACTGCACAACACGGGGCCAACGGGGGCTCGCACTTCAAAACCTTGCCCGGGCAAAGGCAGACCTGATTGAGCTGGGAGCCCAAAAAGTGGCCGGGATTCTGCAGCAAGGAGCAAACAAGGCCAATGGCATTCCCGCATTCGTTAGAAATCCGCGAACGGTCGAGAATTGGCTCAGCGAGTGGGATTGGGAAGGGGATGGAAAAATCTCCTTTAATGAGATGATGAGCATTCCCGGTCCTGAGCACCCGGCGATTCCGGAGTTCCGTCGAGGAATGAGCGAAATCCTCTCGTTTGGCGTGGGACAAGAAGACCTGGCCGGCTTGCCCGCGGTACAAATCTCGGACTTGGAAGGCGATCCCGCCCCGATCTTCACATTGGATGCATTGCGTCTGCTCGTCCACCGATATGTGACGCTTCATTGGCTTCGGGTATCTCTGTTTTTGAAGATGGATATTGCAGAGTGGGCCGAGGACCATTGCCACTGGTGGATTCGGGCTGCTGCCCTTGATGCCTTTGTGTGCGAGGTGGAAGCCAGATCTGGGCGAGGTGTTTCTGTGCCCAATGCCCGAACGATGGCGTCGATCGCTTCGGAGATGTAATCTCACTTGTTCTCCTCCCGAGCTTTTCGTCGGGAGGGGAACAGCTCTTAGCCTCGGAAACTTCCAACAAGAATTTTGTGCAACGACAATTGAGCTGCGCTAGTTTGGAACAAGGACGTCTGCTTAAGCTGCCTTCTGGGACTTTAACCGTCGGCGCAAGAATGCGGCAATCCCGAGCACTCCAAGCGAAACGGTGACCGGCTCCGGAACGGCTTCCAGCGAGAGATTGTCGATCCCGAAATCATTTCCACCAGCTGCCTCTTGAAGGTTGAACAGGATGGTTTCGGGGCCTGAATTGAAGTTCAATAGGACCGAGTAGTGCTGCCAGCCGTCGGTGCCAGCGGGAGCAACCAAAACGCTCGAAAGGGCATCTCCAAGCTGGATTCGTATCTGCGCCAGGGCACTATCGAATCGATAGGTGGTGATCATATCGAATTCAAACCTGTACTGGCCTGGGCTCAAAGATAGCGCAGGATCGGCATACCACACTTTGAGCGCATCGTTGGTCGCCCCATTGATAAGCATGTAGTTGCCGTGAGTGGCCAGATCGAAATCTGCAATATCATCGGCCTGGTTACCACCCGGTCCACCGCGCCAAGCAGAATGCCACAGAAACGGCATGTCGTCGGTGATTGTGTAAGTAGCGGCGGCCGTCAGATTGACTGGATCAGTTGGGTTCGCGACGTAGGAATAGTCGGAAAGGAAGCCGGACCCGTTGCCGGCTTCAAAATCCCCGTTGGTAATCAGGTTGGCGTACGCGCCAAGTGGCATCACCATCAACGAAGCAAAGAGTGCTAGCTTTCTCAATTCATTCTCCTACAACACCAAACGGACGGGACACGCCCAGTTGTCACAGTATTACGCAAAAAGTCGGTTTCAAGTTAAGAAGTGGCTCAGATATGGCCCTTATCCAATATTTTTACCGGGATCAATCTCGATTATCGGGTAGCTAAGGCAAAGGCAAGCCCATCGATTGCAGATAGTTTCGAAGCTTCTCCACCCTACCCGACGTGTTCAAGTCGATGCTGAATGGACGGCCGCGCGTGTCGATAATCAAGCCAAGTTGCCCGTCGATCAAGTTCGTAGTCTGGTTTCTTTGGCCCTTGCTGGTGTCAAAGCGAGTAACTGTAACTGCCTTGCCTTTGCCATCGCCAACATCGAAGTTCTTGGCAGGTTCGACTACGATTTCGGGTGTCTTGTCGATGTCGATCGGCACAACCTTGATCTGCCCGAATGGCACAGCAACGTCGATTCCATTTCCCTTCACCGTAACGCAGGGGTCGCCATCTTTGCCCGTACCGACCGGTGCTACACAGGTACCAATCTTGACGATGCAGTCGCGCTCAAAAACCTGTCTCGCCGCTTCATAGAAATGCTCGCTCAAGACTCCCAAGTGGGGCATCATGAAGATCGAATCTACGGTCAGCATGGTGATCCCCTCAGGCTGGTAGGCATCCATCATCATCAGCGCGGATTGCGCGCGCATGGGCGCATGGCTGAGCACGCCGCCGGAGCCGATAACCATATCCAGGGCCATCATTCGCACCAGAGTTTGTCCTGAATCCTCTTCGTTCATCAATCGGTCCAGACCGCCTTGCTGAACCCCCACCAGATTTCTCGCCAAGCTCTTGTGGTGAAGGAATGCGAGCCGCAGCGCCTCTCGTGCAACCGCATGTTCGATCAGCAAATCCTCGTAAGTGTGAGGAATGGTGGTTGGTCGAATCATCTTGTTGCGCAGGCGATTCCTAACCTCCGCCGGGTCGATCTCAAACGGGAGCCAACGCGCAATGTTTTCGATCTTCGCTTCTTTCAGCACGTTGCAGATCGAATAGCTCATGCCAAGGTTTGCGGAAACCGTTCGGTTGTAAATGCGTTCGCCGGCATCGTTCATGAAAACCGAGAACACATCGGTAGTGGCGCCGCCGATATCCACGCCAAGAATGTTGATCTTTTCGTTCTCGGCATACTCCTTCAGCAGTTTTCCTACCGCGTTGGGGGTGGCCATCACTTCCTCGCTGGTCCAATCGAGGAGCTTGCTGTAGCCCGGGGCCTGTTGCATCACGTGCTCCAAGAACATCTCGTGAATCTCTTCTCTCGCCGGACCGAGATTCTCTTTGTCAAGAGTTGGTCGTAGATTGTCCACGATCTGCATCGCGATCCCATCGCCCAGAACTTTCTTCACATCGTCCCGAGCGTCCTTGTTTCCGGCGTAGATGATCGGGAGCTTCATATCGCCGAAGCGCGGCTTGGGATCGGCGCGACGCACAAACACGTTCAGCATCGAAAATTCCTGCGGAAAGCGGTCGAAGAGCGTTATAGAAACCACGCCA
>JACMJO010000176.1 GCA_014380605.1 Fimbriimonadaceae bacterium
ACCGATTGATTTTTGGCTTGCGCATGATTGCTGTTCTGGGCCTTGTCGCTATCCCCCTGCACAATGTCATCCTCAAGCGCCTTCTCGCGATGGTCGAGACTGTCCGAGCAGGCGATCCCTTCGTCGCCGCAAACGCGTCTCGGCTGCGGGCGATGGCATGGGTGCTACTGGCGCTTCAGTGTCTCAGCATCATCATAGGTGCGATTGCCTCTGCCGTTTCGTCGAAGGCACACCCACTTCATATCGATGCCGGTTTTTCAATCAATGGTTGGTTGGCCGTGCTTTTAACATTTCTGCTCGCACAAGTCTTCGCCAAAGGGACGCAGATGCGTGAAGACCTAGAGGGGACAGTCTGAAATGGCGATCGTCATCAAACTCGACGACCTTCTGCACGACAGGCGAATGACCCTGACTGAACTTTCCGATCTGATTGGGCTGACGCTGGCGAACCTATCTATTCTCAAGACGGGAAAGGCCCGCGCGATCCGGTTCTCAACCCTCGAGGCGATCTGCGATGCGCTGTCGTGTCAGCCCGGCGACATCCTGCGATATGAGTCGGATATCGAAGAAACCGAGCGACCGGAACCGGCGGGTCAACTAAGCGCGATCTGACGAACGAATCCAAGAGAGATAACTTAAATGAAACCCACCCTTAACTTGACCATCGCCTCCATGCTCTCAATTCTGTTTGTGACGCTCCACATCTCAGACGACATTGCCCGTGGATTAGACAAGGCAGGGATAGGAAATCTCGTCGCGGGATGCGTCCTTGCCCTTTGGCTGTACGGAACGCTAATGCTTGCCGAACGGAAATCGGGATACATCGTCATCCTCATCTTTTCGATTCTGTCCCTGGGTGTCGTCGGGATCCACATGAAGGGCGAGGGAATTCCAAACAGGATTACCTTGTCCAGCGGAGGAGTCTTCTATGTCTGGACTCTCTACGCCCTCACCGTCTCCGCGTTTTTCTCGGTTCTGTTGTCAATTCGCGGCCTGTCCAACATGCGACGGAGTTCGCAATCGTGAACTACAGCATTCTCTTGCCGATCCACGTTGCAGCAGGAGCGCTCGCGATTATCCTTGGCGGGGTCGCTTTGTCGGTGAGGAAGGGCGGGACAATACATCGCCGAAGCGGAATGCTGTTCGTCTACGCCATGATCGTCATGGGCATAACTGCCTCGACCCTGGAGATTCTCCGTGGAGGCGCCGTCACGAATCTGGTCAGTGCGCTCTTGTCGGTCTACTTTGTCGGTACGGCGGTAACGACCGTACGACCTGCCACCCGATGGACCCGCGCAATCAATATTGCGGCACTAATCGTTGCGATCGGGCTAGCGTTCTTTACCGTTCTTGGCGGCGTCAAGACTATCAGCGCCCCTGGCCTTTCCCCAGGGGGTGTCCCGTTTCGCACGATTGGCATGATGTCCTTCATCCTGGTCAGCGTCCTATCCTTGGCGGCGATTGGGGATATACGCATCATGCGAAAAGGCATGCCTCAGGGCGGCGCGCGCTTGGCGCGTCACCTTTGGCGGATGTGCTTCGCACTGTTCATCGCGGCCGGATCTTTCTTCTCTATCCGTGAGCGCGTAGCGAAGATCCTTCCGGAGCCGATCACCACGGGGCCGATGCGCGCGCTTCCGATTCTGTTGATTTTCGCCGCAATGTTCTACTGGTTGTGGAGAGTCCGCTCTCGCCGACCGTTGTCAGTGGTCATTCGCGGCGATTCAACGGCGCCCCCAGGGCTCGGCGACACTCCTCGATTAAGGTCGATCCTGGGGTGGTGGAGGAACAAATTGGGATCCATAAACGCCCTCAAAACTCCCCAGGATGATCCTGAAGATAAGCGAGCTAGCAAACAACGCATTGCTTGAGCAGATCACCTGAACGCCCCCCATCCGGCGGACAACAAATTTTGAAACCCTAACTATTCAACTGAGGAAAAAACCAATGAAAAGACACGTACAAACACTCTTGCCAATATTTCTGCTTTCCCTTCTGCTGGCGGCAGCCAGCGTCCTTGCCCAGGATAAGTCGCCGACATCTACCAGCAACCAGTCTGACGCGAAAAAGGCTCTTGACAAACTTAAGACCTTGGCGGGGTCCTGGCAAGGCACGATCATGGGCATATCGATCAATTTTACGATTCGCCCCGCATCTAGTGGCACCACGATTCTTCATGAGGCGCATACGGAGGGAGATGGCCCACCAAAACATGAGATCACGATGTTCTACTTGGACGCGGATCGTTTGCTCGCGACCCACTACTGTGACGCAGGGAACCGGACTAGCTTGGAGGGCAAGATGTCGCCAGACGGAAAGACGTTTACATTCGGCTTTCTCGGTGTTGAAGGAAGTAAACGCGGAGGCTACCTAAAGGGCATGGTCCTCACGATAGGTGATGCTAACCATCATATCGCTGAGTTGGACTTTGTTATGCCAGACGGCAAGTCAATTCCGCTCCGTGGAGAATTCGCAAGGACAAAAAGCTAGGCCGGTTTGTGCCTAGGAATGAGGAACGCAATGAATCCACTTGTCGATACCTGGGAGATTAGTTCTCGCATTAATCTGTATTTGCTTGACTCGTTGTCAGAAGATCAGCTCGACGCCAAACTTGAAAAGGGCCGGACGCCTAGGACGCTTTTCGTTCACATCCAAAACGTGCGCCTTATGTGGTTGAAGGCAGGCAGTCCCGAGTTGCTCTTGGGATTGGCGAAACTTGAGAATGACGCTTCAAAGGAAGCGATCAAAGCGGAGCTCATAAGGTCGGCCCAAGCTGTTTCAACGCAAGTTGCTGGTTCTTTGGCTGCCGATAACCGCATCAAAGGATTCAAGCCCCATGTGCACGCCTATGTCGGCTATCTAATTTCACACGAGTCCCACCATCGTGGCCAGCTCGAAATCTTACTTAGATGGGCGGGGCAACCCATATCGGACAAGGTTTCGTTCGGACTGTGGGAGTGGGGGTCGCGCTAGCTGGCTGGCTGGCGGTCGGGGTCTTCGGGCGCTGGGGCTAATGGCTGAGATCCCTTCGAATGCGGCTCAAAATCCCATTAAGGACCGATTCATTCCTATGAAAATAACTACCTGCTTGGTTAAACGCTTCTTACGAAGAATGTTGCAACGTTCATTACTGGTTCTGCCACTTATTTTCGCTGTCGTACCGCATGCGATCGCTCAGCAAGCGCTTGACAAGATTGTTCAAGATGCGGCTGTCAAAGCAAAAGCCCCCGGCGTGGTCGTTGCCGTCATTCGCAACAACAAAGTGGAGTTTTCAACTAGTACTGGATTTGCCGACCTGGAAAACCTTGTGCCGGTGACATCCGCCTCGGTTTTCCAGATTGGCAGCATGGGGAAGCAATTCACGGCTACAGCCATCATGATGTTGGTTGAGGAACGCAGGATTGCGTTAGACGAACCGATTAGCAAGTACGTCACTAACTTGCCTGAGGGCTGGCGCCAAATTAAGATTCGTCACCTTCTGAACCACACTTCCGGGCTTCCAGAATACAACTCAATGCCTGGTTTTGGCACCCTCGCCACGACAAAGGCGACCCATGACAAATGGCTTGCTTTTGTCAGAGAGGCGCCACTTCAATTTAAGCCAGGCGACGACATGCAGTACACCAACACGGGATACTACCTACTGGGAATATTGATCGAAACCATCACAAAAGAGCCGCTGCGCGTGACGTTAAATCGACTGATTTTCGATCCACTTGAAATGCGGTCTACAGACCTTTACTCTCACAATGAGATCGTCCCCAAGAGAGTTCGAGGTTACATTTTCGCATCAGACCGGCAACAAAACATAGGACAGTTCGACTTGGACTGGGCCTTTGCTGCCGGAGCAATTCTCAGTACGATGGACGACCTTGTCCGGTGGGTGAATGCTCAGGGTTCGACCAAGTTGTTGAAGGCGGAAAGTTGGAAGGCGATTTGGGCTCCGGCGGTCCTCAACAACGGAGACCTTTCAGGTTACGGCTTTGGCTGGAGGCTTGCAACGAACAATGGCAATTCCGTGATCCACCACGGCGGCAAAATTGCAGGGTTCTCTGCGCAAATTGCGCGTTATCCGGACAAAGATCTAGCGATAATCGTTTTGACCAATAGCTTTACAGCCGATGCAAAGGGAATCGCCGTAAAAATCGCTCGCCACTTTGATCCGTCGCTCGAACCGCCAGGTACACCTACAGACCCGATACCTGACCCATCGCCTAAGTTGTCGGCAAAGCTTGAGTCAGTTCTAAAGCAGCTGCTCGCAGGAAGCGCCGACCGTAACGACTTCGAAGAAGGATTCAGGAAGGACATCTTTTCGGAGGAAGGCATAAAGGGCGCAAAGGATCTCTCGAGCTTTGGCGCTTTTAGCACCTTCGTTCTGGTAGTCGCATCTGAAGAGAAGGCCGCCAAGAACCGAGTGTTTACGTTCAAGATCGGACTGGAGGATTTTGTTGCGGACTTTACTATTGATGCCAACCTGAGGATATCTAGACTGAGCATCAGCCGGATACGATAAGCAAGGCGTATTCAACGCGGTTGGCCGCGGTGATCCGGTCGATCGAGGTCAGTTCAGGAAGATCAATATAACCGTGATGGCTGCATTTAAAGCCGGAAGAGTCGATTTAGTTGGGATCGGTGTTGTAAATGGGACAACCAGTGTTTAGCCCGGAGTCAGTTAGCTTGCGGTAGTGGATGATCTCTAACCACGAGCCAGGGGCACCGACCTCGATATCTACGGTCGATGCACCGTGGAAGAAGGCGGCTAGCATGGGTGATCCTATGTTAAACAAGTGGCTCTTCACCTCCTGGCGGGCTATTAAGCGGCTCGGTGCGACTCGCATCAAGCAATAGGCAGTTGGCGATTTCCTCAAAGTGATTCACAAGCGTCGACAGGTGTGCCTCCCCCGGATACACGGTTAGATGGGCACTAGGAATTGCCGCTACCATTTCCCTCACAAGAGCAATCGGGAAGTTGCGGTCCAGATCGCCGTGGAAGAGATTAAGCGGCATCGTAATCTCCTCGAGTTCAAAGTCCCACTGCCTGAAATACATGCGCATGTCCCAAGCTGCTCCCTTGGCTCCGAGCCGCACCGCTTCTGCCAGTGACTTCATTAGCCACTGAAGTCGATCTCCCTGACCCACCGCCTTCACGTCTGGCGGCGCCATGGTTTTCTCCATTGGGCCAGGATTCTGAGAGGGCTTGTCTCCCGCTTCGCCGATCATCTTCAGCATGGGCGTCAAGAGAAACGGGGCGTACTTGGCGACGAACCAGTTCATCTTGTAGGTTCCTTTCAATAGCTGCCCAGCCTTGCGGGAGTCCATGCGCCAACCGCCCGATACGATCACCGCCGACAGAAGGCGTTCGGGGATGCTTGCCGCGCAGACCGCAACATAGCCTCCTCCTCCCGAGTTGCCGAGAATGGAAAACTTAGGAAGGCCGAGATAGTCGGCGAGACAAACTACATCTGCAACCCAGTCCGTGAATCCGCCGACCAAAGCCTTCCTCATGGGTCGAAGCCTGGGTGGAGCTGCTGGGAAAGACCTGGACTGCTTCAGCCAATTGGGTTGGATCAAACCCCCCGACGCCACCTTCCTGGATGGCATTCAACAAGGATTCGCCTGGCTCAACGATCTAGAAAGCAACGGCAAAGGTTGGAAACCCAGCGACGAGAAGATCAAGATCACCGAGCCAGGCGACAACGACGGCGACTGGCACGAAGCCAAGAAGAAGCTCCACGAGACCCTCCACCCCAAGGATGAAAACGAGGCCCTCCTAACCCCTGCCACGTTCACCGTCAACCGCGAGGAATGGCACCACAGCCGAGGCATCGAGTTCTTTGTGGATTACGAAACCATGAGCGGGCTGAACGACGACTTCAGTCTCCTTCCCAAAATGAACGGCAAGCCGATGATCTTCATGATCGGGTGCGGGCATGAGGAGGATGGCAAGTTCGAATTCTATGTCTGGACGGCCGAAAACGAATCCCCAGCAGAAGAAAAGCGCGTAATCGAGGGCTGGCTGGACCACATGGAGGAGGTACGCCAGCGCCTCGCCAAAGACTGTGACCGTCCCTTCATCTACCACTGGACTCCTCACGAGGTCCGGTCGACCAATGAGGCGGCAGATCGGCATGGCATGGATGTCTGGAGAGACCTGCCTTGGTACGACCTTTACGATAAGTTGATGAAGGCGAACGCAGCCAAGGTTCGCGGGACCACCAGCCTCAGCATCAAGCCGGTTGCCAAGACCCTCTATGCGGATGGCAAGATCGGCACCGTTTGGGGAGATAGTCCGGTCGGAGACGGCACCGCCGCCATGTGCGCTGCCTGGCATTGCTATCTCCAGGCGGCGAAGAAGGGAATATCGACTCGCGAAATAGCCCTGGAGAACGGCACTCCGCTGATCGAAGAGGTGGAGGCATACAACCTAGTCGACTGCAAAGCGATGTGGGAGATTCTGCGTTTTGTGCGGGTAGTCCATTGAGGCGTCAATGCCTTTGTGAGTTACTTTGGGGTGGCTTTGCCACCACGGTTAGCCAGTGCTCATCATGAAGTAATCTTTCGACAACAGCTCATATGGACCCGGCCAGTGTGGCTTCAAACTCAGAAGGAAAAACATGCCTGCAGAACAGCCAAGCCGATGATCTTCAGATGATACGACTCACTCGCCCTAAGTCGTCGCTCGCTATTCGAAAAAAGCTTCGAGAGGAAACTCGGATTCTGTCCAACCAGGTCCAATCGCGCTACAAACGGATAGATTTTCGTCCCAGGATTTGGAATGAGATAGCTCCACTTTTTTTGGAAGCACAGGGGTTCAAATGCGCCTATTGCGAGTCCAGAATCGACAGCTTAGAAGGCGTTTCTATCGATCACCATCGGCCGAAGCTCGGCGCCATCAACAAGGATGGTTCCGTCGATCCGGACCATTACTGGTGGCTTGCCTATGAGTGGTCAAACTTCCTAGTGACCTGCAAGACTTGCGGTGCCAACAAGGGCTCCCACTTCCCCGTCAAGACGAGGAGACTATCGAAGAATGTGAGCTCGGACAGAGAAGCCCCTCTGATCCTGAATCCCTATGACGATGAGCCTGACCGGCACTTGTCATTTCAAAACAATGGAACTGTGAAGGCAACCAGCGTCGAAGGAGCTGAGACGATAAAGCTTCTAGGACTGAATAGACCCACCCTCATTGACCTCCGGAGGGATCGTGTCAAGGTGGTTTGGGACATCCTATTGAGCTTGCAGAAAATGGTGCCAGATGCCCACCAAACAGCAGCGCACTATGACTTTCTAGAGAAGGTGCTATCTCCTGTTTCGGACTTTTCGGCAGCGGTTAGGCACTCGATGGCCCGATGGGGAAAGAAAAATCCCCGGGAATACCAGGTGCTGGCTGAGCGATTGTTCCCCTATTCGACTCCCGTCGCGCCGAATGACGGCAAAGCGGACGTAACGACATCTGATTCCGCCAGGACCGTCTTGGTGACCTCCATCAAGATCACCAACTTCCGAGCCATCGACAACGTGGAGCTGACTCTAAAACCACCGGAAGGTGGTTCAGCATCTTGGCTGACTTTGCTCGGAGAGAACGGAGCGGGCAAGTCTTCCGTTCTTCAGGCCATGGCTCTGGCCCTGCTGGGCAAGGCGGGTGTCAATCAGCTCTACAACGAGATTCCCGGCTTCTCCACAGACAGCCTGATCAAGGAGGGCACTGATTCGGCCACCGTGAAGCTGGAGCTTTCAAGTGACCCCAACAAGATCACACTCACCTTGAACAAAGGCAAACGACCTACTTTTTGGCGAGGCAAAGAAGGCGTTCCCTCAATGGTGTTGGCATATGGAGCAATCCGGTTGATGCCCCGTGCAAGCGATCCTCAGCCGGTATCTTCCAAGAACCGACCCGACCACCGAATTGCCAATCTCTTTGATCCCTATAAGTCGCTGGTCAATGCAGAGGAATGGTTATGCAGCCTAGGAGATGAAGAATTCAAGCAAGCCAGCTGGACCCTTCGCGATCTCCTTCAGATCAATCACATTGAAAGCCCCTTTGTGAGGGAGAACGGTCAGGTCTCTCTGAAGCATCGAGACAAACCCGTCACACTTGACTCGCTTAGCGCAGGTTACAAATCCATCGTTGCGCTCGGCGCCGACATCATGCAGGCTTCCCCACAAGGAATCTTGGACAAGATTCA
Source organism: Fimbriimonadaceae bacterium (assembly GCA_014380605.1). Lineage (GTDB taxonomy): Bacteria > Armatimonadota > Fimbriimonadia > Fimbriimonadales > Fimbriimonadaceae > 55-13. The sequence continues at coordinate 8,187 of JACMJO010000176.1, forward strand.
GGTCACTGGGATCGTCATGATCGATGAGATAGACATTCACTTGCATCCTCGATGGAAGATGAAGGTGGTCTCGTTGTTGCGAAGCAGCTTCCCTTCCCTGCAGTTCTTAGTAACAACGCATGAGCCGCTCGCTCTCCGAGGCTGCAAGGCCAATGAAGTGGTGCTGATGGATGACACCTCCGGGCACATAAGCCTCATCACCGACCTGCCAGATCCTGAGGGCCTCCGAATAGACCAGTTGCTGACTTCGCGATTCTTTGGGCTGCACAGCACCATCGATCCAGATGTGGAAACGCGATTCAACCGTTATTACGAGCTGCTTGGGGAGGATCCTCCGAGTTCTGATCACAACGTGGAACTAGACGGCCTCAAAAAATGGGTGAGAAGCTTTGGCGTCCTGGGCTACACACGTCGCGACCAACTCGCCTACGAGTGCATAGATGACTATCTGGCTAGGGAGAAGAAGGGTCTAGGCGGTCCGGCCTATCTACAGGAAACAATTACCGACGTCGCTGAAATGTTTGAACGCGTTGAGCGATGGCAGGAGGGTCGATCTTGATTAAGGTGAATCGGCCAATGCCTGGCCCGGCGGTGCTTTCGGACCCATCCGGCAAGGGCCAAAAGGAGATGAAGAAGGCGATTGAGCTGTTTGAGGCGGCCAAGAGGACCAAGCGCCCGGAAGATCTTAAGAAGGCTGGCGATTTCAAATTCAATGCTTACCGGTCAGATGACGTGAAGCGCGCCCTGGAGCGGATGTTCTTGGGCAAGTGTGCTTACTGCGAGAGTCGCTATACCGCCACCCAACCCATGGATGTGGAGCATTGGCGGCCGAAGGGCGCCGTCCTGGAGGAAGACGATTCAATGTCCATGGGCTACTACTGGTTGGCCGCCACCTGGGACAACCTCTTCCCGGCTTGCATCGACTGCAATCGGGCCAGGCTTCAGGAATCCGCGGTAGATAAAACCATGGTGCTCTTGGGAAAGGGAAATCACTTCCCGATCGAGCCAGCCACTACCCGCGCTGATGGCCCAACAAAAGTCGATGTACCTTTGCTGCTAAACCCTTGCGTGGATGAACCCCTTGAGCACATTACTTTTGATGTTTCCCAGGCAATCGTCAAACACAAAACTTCGAAAGGCCAGAAGTCCATCCGCGTCTACGGCCTGAACCGCGTTGGGCTC
>JACMJO010000177.1 GCA_014380605.1 Fimbriimonadaceae bacterium
GCGGTTAAGGGCGCAATTGTGGCCTACTCGGGGGACGTCCCGGTCGGTTGTGGGGCGTTTCGCATTCTGGAAGATGGGCTCGGGGAGGTCAAGCGCATGTATGTTCCTCCTGAGTACCGAGGGCGGGGAATTGCTCGAGGGGTGCTGCAAGAGATTGAACGATGGTCGGTGGAGCTTGGCATTCGACGCCTGCAGTTGGAGACAGGCGCAGAGTTGCCCGATGCAAGGCGGCTCTATGAAGGTAGTGGCTATGAATACATCCCGAACTACGAACCGTATGCCGGGTTGGATCGAAGCGTCTGCTTGGCCAAGAACCTTGCTTAGCTGAATGGTGGGCAAGGAGAGACTCGAACTCTCATGGTTTCACCCGCTGGTACCTAAAACCAGTGCGTCTACCAATTTCGCCACTCGCCCACGAAGACGCGGAGTTTACCTATCTCCAACATCCCAGTTTGAGCCTAAGGTCGCAGGGAGCGGCTTTCCGACTCGCGGCAGCTTCAGGCTGAGGGTGGGTTTGAAGCGCTCCCATTCCTCCGCGGATAGAGATTTCACATGGCCATCCGTGAACGCAACGACCCGGGTTCCATCTGGCCATTCCTTGTCCTCATAGAACAAGATGGTCTCCGCCGGTAATTCGATGCCAGACATGTTGACTCCAGCTAACGCCATATTCAGCAGGAGTTTTGCCCCGTTGGGATTCAGCGACTTCGTGATTTCTCTGTTCTTGAAGTAAGGCTCGGTCACTTCAAATCCGCCCTTGGTGCTTTGAACATAGGGAATGACGTCGTCGAAATCGGCCGCGTACATGAGAGTAGCCAGCGCCAACTGTTTCGCGTTAGAAATCGTCTTCGTTTTGTCAGCGGCACCTGTCGGAGGTGGCACTGGCGCAGGCTTTAGCCATTCAGCCTTGGTCATATCCAGGCGAGGCGTGATCGACGCGATCTGTTTGGTATTGATGAGGGTAAGCGTCAGGTCGGCTTGGCTAAGGTCGGGCGGGTTCTTACTCTTCATCGCCTCAGCCATATTCACTTGAACGGAATAGGTCACGAGGAAGTCTTGCTCGAACATCTTGATGGTGGAACCGTTGGTCCAACTAATCGCCAGCTTATCGAAGAATGCCATTGCCGCGGCTTGGGAAGGATCGGCGGGTTTCTCCTCTCCTACTGCCGCCTGGCCAAATGCGCCCATCATCATCATCATTGGGTTCATCAGCATGGAGAAGATGTCGCCGCCTCCCCCAGCTTGCTTTTCATAGGTGATCTTCATCGCCCGCATGTCCTCGCCCAGGTCAGCGGCTTTGATCCGCTGGGGGATCTTGGAGTCCTTCAGGAAGGACATCAAGTCTTGGGCGGGGGCCACTGCGAACGGCAATATGAGAGCGGCAACGGCGAAAAGTTTCAGGGTTTGGCGCATTAGGATTTTCCTGTCCCTACTTTATTGCCTGGGCTCGGCAAAAGAAAAGGGGTGGGGAGTAGTTCTCTACTTAAGGGTCGGATAGATGGTGCCACGAATAATCAGTCTCCCATCCGCGATCTCGTATCCCGTTAGCCTGGCCTCTATCGGTAGGTCGGCCGCATCAAGGACCGGATTGATCTTGTCGAGCTGGCTTTGGACCATGTTCTTTGCCCCCACGCCCATGACATCCACCGACTCCAAGTCAACGAAAAGCTTCGTCTCGTCTTGAATCCGAAGCGTGCAAACCGCCACCGCTTTCATGATCATGATGCTGGCCTGGATGTGGATTTTTCCGTCTCGCAGTTCGACCTTGAAGTCTTTGAGTCCCCCGGGAGCTTGCTTGTTGAGAAAATCCGCCAAGTTCGGAGCTAAGACGAGAGCCTCGAGCGTTCCCGGCTCCGGGGCTTGAACCTTGAAGGGCTCCTTTTCAAGGTGGATTTGCTTGGCGTGCAGGGTGACGCCGTTGATCACTAATCCCATCGGCAAAGCAAGGTCTTGCAAGATCACTTCTACTTGGCCAACGTCGAGCGACTGAGGTTGTTCCACGGGCTCAAAGGGTACCACTCGCGGTATCCTCGCCCAATGATTGGCGCGATCGTACTCCTCACGCTTATGCATCAAGACCTCCCCACGCCTCCTCCTGCACCCAAGGCGGAGTTTCGGGCGGTATGGGTTGCGACGGTCGACAACATCGATTGGCCCAGCGCACGGGGAATCTCAACCGATCAAGCAAAAGCTGAGATGATCAAGATTCTGGATAAGTGCAAAGAGCTCAATCTGAATGCGGTGATCTTCCAGGTTCGGCCGAGTACGGATGCGCTCTACAACTCGAAGCTCGAGCCGTGGTCGGAGTATTTGACGGGCCAGCAAGGCAAAGCGCCCTCGCCCTACTGGGACCCGCTTGAGTTTGCGGTTGAGGAATCGCACAAGCGTGGAATGGAGCTTCATTGCTGGTTCAATCCCTATCGCTCGCTCCACCCTGCCCAAAAGGGACCAGTCGCCGCGAACCACATCAGCAAGACCCACCCAGGCATCGTCAAGCAGTACGGCCGCTACCTTTGGATGGACCCCAGCGAGCCCCAAGTTCAAAAGCGGTCGCTCGATGTGATGATCGACGTGGTGCGCCGATACGATGTGGATGGCGTCCATATCGACGACTACTTCTATCCCTACAAAGAGAAGGGCCCGGATGGAAAGCTTTTGGACTTCCCCGATGATGAAAGCTACGCCCGGTACAAGCGAGGCGGCGGAAGGCTGGATCGTGGCGACTGGCGACGCAAGGGCGTAGACGACTTTATCGAGCGGCTCTATGGCGAGATCAAAAAGACCAAGAAGTGGGTCAAGTTTGGGATCAGCCCGTTCGGAATCTACCGGCCCGGTATTCCCGAGGGAATCAAGGCGGGGGTCGATCAGTATGCAGACCTCTATGCCGACGCACTGAAGTGGTATCAGAAGGGCTGGTGCGACTACTACACGCCTCAGCTTTACTGGCCGATCAAGCAGACCCCGCAAGCCTATCCCGTTCTCCTCAAGTATTGGGCAGAGAACAATCCCTCCGGACGTCATTTCTGGCCGGGGAACTTCACCGGCCGCACTAATCCCAGCGATGGCAATTGGCCCGCTCAAGAGGTTGTGGACCAGATCAATTTGACTCGCGGGCAGAAGGGCTCCACCGGCAATGTCCACTTCAGCATGAAGGCGTTTATGCGGGATTTCAACGGGGTTGCTTCCGCTTTGAAGAATGGTCCTTACGCATCGTCCGCTCTGATCCCGCCTTCGCCTTGGCTAGGGAACAGGAAACCAGAAACGCCCGCATTAAGCCTAAGCGAGACCGGCAACGTGACAGCCGCAAAGGGAATCGCTCCGGTAAAGGTCCGCCGATTCTGGCGACTTGGATGGTCTAAGCCGAGACCAGAGGACGTGCGATTCTACGCGGTGTCATTCGGGAAGAAGGTTGGCGAAAAGGTAGTGTGGAGCAAGTGGA